>JAAYUS010000054.1 GCA_012517605.1 Bacteroidales bacterium | reverse complement strand
AGGATGATAGAGCGAAGAAATGCTGAGACCGGGATGAAGTACACAAATATCTGGAAAGGGTATTTCAGAACACGTCCGGTTCAGCCTGCAGTAAGGCAAAATTTAAAAAACAATTATGATTTTCTTCCGGCGTCCAATCCGGAAAAGACTGATATCCTTTATTTTGCGGGTTGCATGACACATCTTACGCCTGCCATAAAGAATGCGATGACTTCCATTCTTGATGCTTCAGGTGTACGGTGGTCATTTATTGATGAGAACGGAGGAGTATGCTGCGGAAGGCCTCTTATGCTGGCTGGACAGGATAAGGAGGCAAGGGAACTTATAAACTATAATTCGCAGCTTATCTGGAAATCGGGAGCCCATACCCTTGTTACATCATGTCCCATCTGCTATAAAGTGTTCAGGGAAAGCTATTATCTTGATGTTGAAGTGCTCCATCACTCTCAATTTATTAAGAGGTGCATTGATGACCATTCGCTTAAACTGAATTTCATGCACAAGAATGTCACATACCATACTCCTTGCGAGCTTGGCAGGAATTCGGGAGTATACGAGGAGCCTAAAGCCGTCCTCCGGCATGTGGCAAACCTTGAGCCTACCGGTTATGACGATGAAAAATCGCTGTGCTGCGGAGGCTCGCTTGGCAATATTATGTTGGATCAGACCGACAGGCGGAAGATCGCTTCTGATGTCACGAAAGTACTTACAAAGAGTCATCCCGATTATCTGGCAACGGCCTGCCCATTATGCAAAAAAACACTTGCACCTGTTACTGAAACAAGAGTTGCCGATATTGCCGAGATCGTGGCAGGCGCGATTGTAAGGCCCCAGTTAAAAAAAAAGTTCTTCAGGGAAAGCAGTGAAGTGAAAGAATCAGCAGGGGTTGCATAGATCTAAGCTTCAATTGCTTGCATTTTGTTAATAACTTATCTGCATATTAACATATTATTCGCATCTTTTTTGTTCTTTCGCGAACAAAACGGATACTGAAATTGTATACCATTCGTTATATTGATGTTGTTAATCAAAATATCCTGACATATGAGCAGAAAAGTGTTTACTATCATTGGTATGGTTGTTCTATTGGCCTGGTCCTGTGGAAGTAACAAGGATCAGAGTGGCGTGTCAGAAAATGCGGTTGTACAGAAAGCTGACGGAACCCTGTCTCTCGATGTGGACAAAGCGACCTGTTACAGCGATAAAATAAATCCTGCAAGCAATACGGCTGAATGGAATGTGGTTGTATCAAAACCAGGTACATTCAGGGTATGGCTTTCAAGTGCCACTAAGGACACAACCAAACTCAGCTATTCCAATTCAGTGAAACTGAGTCTTTTAGATAAATTTCTGGAAGTCAATCCGGTATGTGATAAGGTGGTTTTGAATTCAGGCGATGTTTCCCTGCCTTATTACAGGGCTGATTCATATATGGGGTCGCTTTATATTTCTGAACCGGGTGAATACAGCATACAGGTCATCAGTGAAAAAGTTATGCCAAAAGAGGCTGTGCACCTTGAACCATCAGCATCAGACGATACACGTCTGATGTCGGTCATACTTACACCTCTGTCACGTTAATTTTATCTTTTATCCATAGTCTGGCATTTACAAATGCCCTTATCCATGGCGTGACTTCATCATTCCTTTTTTCACGTGGATAATATCCGCATTGCCACGGGAAAAATGCTCTTTCAAGATGTGGCATCATGGCAAGGTGCCTTCCGTCGTCAGAACATAAACCAGCAACATCATGATCCGATCCGTTCGGATTTGCAGGATATGTACCCTGGCTGTATTTCAGAACTATATTGTATTTATCAGGAGCATAAGGCAGGCTGAACCTTCCCTCGCCGTGAGCCACCCAGATGCCCAGTTCCATTCCCGACATATTTCCCATCATCACCGAATTGTTTTCCGGTATCCTGACTCCAACAAACCCCGATTCAAACTTTTCAGATTTGTTGTGAAGCAGTTTGACGCCTTTCTCATGGCCCGGATAGATAAGGGAGAGTTCAGCCATCAGCTGGCAGCCATTGCATACTCCAAGTGAAAGTGTATCGTCGCGTTTGTAAAATTCGTCAAGGGCCTTCCGTGCCTTTTCATTGTATTTGAAAGCGCCTGCCCACCCCTTAGCTGAACCGAGAACATCTGAATTTGAAAATCCTCCAACAAAAACTATCATGTTTATGTCATTCAGCGTCTCACGGCCGCTTATCAGGTCGGTCATGTGGACGTCTTTCACGTCAAATCCGGCAAGCCAGAGGGCATATGCCATTTCCCTGTCCCCGTTAACGCCTTTCTCCCTGATGATTGCAGCTCTGATCCCGCTTTTCCTGCGACGTTCGGGTGTTATGCCCAGCGATCTGAATGTTCCTTCAAAATTACCTGTGTTGTATCTTAAATCATGTTGTTTATAGAATCTGAATCTTTCCGAAGCAAGTTTCTCCCCGCTTTGCCTGCGGTCGAGAAGATACGATGTCCGGAACCAGGTATCCCTTAGCCTGTCAATATCAAATACAAAGCTACCGCTCTGCCCCGATATTCTTATGGCTCTTTCATTTACAGGATGTCCGATTGAGAAATAGGATATTCCGTTCTCAAGCAGGATATCTGCGATCTCATTTTCGTCCTTTACCTGTATTATAATGCCGGGATTCTGGCTGAAAAGCAGCTTTACAATATCATGTTCATCAATGGCTGCCAGGTTAATGTCAAGTCCTCCCGAAGTGTTTGAGAAGCACATCTCAAGAAGGGTGGTTATCATTCCTCCGGCGGAGATGTCATGACCGGCAAGTATTTTGTTCCTGGAAATAAGATCCTGAATGGTGTTGAATACTTCTGCAAAATATGCCGGATCCCTGACCGTCGGGACATCATCGCCAACACTGTTCAGAATCTGGGCAAAGCTGCTTCCTCCGGTTTTGAGATCATCCCTGCTCATATCGATATACAGCAGGCTGGTATACGGATCATTTACAAGAACGGGTTCAACAATTTTTCTTACATCATTAACCTCGCCGGCAGCCGAAATTATTACAGTTCCAGGGGAAATGACAATCTGGTCATCATATTTCTGTGTCATCGACAGGCTATCCTTACCTGTCGGTATGTTTATTCCGAGTTCAATTGCAAATTTGCTTGCAGCCTGTACGGCAGAATAAAGCCTTGCATCCTCTCCTTCGTTCCTGCAGGGCCACATCCAGTTGGCTGAAAGTGAGATGCTTCTTATCTTATCTGTCAGCGGCGCCCATATTATATTTGTCAGGGCTTCAGCTATCGCCAGAACCGATCCGGCTTCCGGATCTGCAAGCCCGGCGGCAGGGGCATGACCTATTGAAGTTGCCATGCCGTATTTCCCTTTGTAATCGAGTGTAATGGCTCCCAGGTTGTTAAGTGGAAGCTGAAGCGGTCCGGCACATTGCTGTTTTGCAAGTCTTCCCGTAACTGATCTGTCGACTTTATTGGTAAGCCAGTCCTTGCACGCCACTTCTTCGAGCTGAAGCACATTTTCAAGATATTCAGGAAGCTTTTCGATTGAGTATTCAGGCTTCTGATAGCTATGAGCCGGATATTTATCAACCATTGTGGTCCGCGGAGGATCTCCGAAAAGAGATTCAAGGGTAAGGTCGATAGGTTTTTCTCCGGTTCTGCTGTTTTCGAATGTGAACTGATGGTCGCCAGTGATCTCACCAATAATATAGATAGGGGCTCTTTCCCGTTCTGCAATTTTTTTCAGCTCTTCGATATCGGCTTTTTTCATCACAAGTCCCATCCTTTCCTGGGATTCGTTACCGATGATCTCTCTGGCCGAGAGTGTTGGATCGCCTATTGGCAGCCTGCTTATATCTATTTTGCCTCCTGTTGATTCCACAAGTTCCGACAGGCAGTTCAGATGACCGCCTGCCCCGTGATCATGTATCGAGACTATTGGATTGTTGTCGAGTTCGCTCAGAGCCCTTATGGCGTTGTAGACTCTTTTCTGCATTTCAGGGTTTGCCCTCTGAACGGCATTGAGCTCAATGGAACTGTGGAACTGTCCGGTGTCGACCGACGACACTGCGCCGCCGCCCATGCCGATCCTGTAATTGTCGCCACCGAGCAGGACAATAAGATCCCCTTTCTCCGGTACATCTTTGGTGCTGTCTTTCTTTTTACCTGTTCCGACGCCTCCAGCAAGCATAATTACCTTGTCGTAACCGTATTTCCTTCCATTTTCAAAGTGTTCAAATGTCAGTACCGAGCCGCATATCAGAGGCTGGCCGAATTTATTCCCGAAATCGCTGGCGCCATTTGAGGCTTTGATAAGTATATCCTCAGGAGTCCTGTACAGCCATGGCCTTTCGGGTATTGCTTTTTCCCATGGTCTTGCGCCGTCGGGCCTGGGGTAGGAGGTCATGTAAACTGCAGTGCCTGCGATCGGGAAAGCTCCTTTTCCTCCTGCGATCCTGTCCCTGATTTCACCTCCCGTTCCTGTGGAAGCGCCGTTGAATGGCTCAACAGTTGTGGGGAAATTGTGTGTCTCAGCTTTTAATGAAAGAACCGATTCGAAGTTTTTAATGGAAAAATAATCCGAACGGTCCTGCGAAACCGGGGCAAATTGTTCAATTACAGGTCCCTGTATAAAAGCGCAATTGTCCTTGTATGCCGATACTACCTTATTCCTGTTGAAATGGGTGGTGTTCTTGATCAGCTGGAAAAGGGTTGAATCCTTTTCTTCGCCGTCGATTATGAAGATGCCGTTGAAGATCTTGTGCCTGCAATGCTCTGAATTCACCTGTGAAAATCCAAACACTTCGCTGTCGGTGAGAGGTCTTCCGATTGATTTTGCAAGATCTTCGAGATATCTGATCTCATCATTGTTCAGGGCTAACCCTTCTTTCCTGTTGTAATCAGCAATGTCTTTAATATAGACTATATCTTCAGGCTTACGGTCAATTGTGAAAATATCCTGTCCGGGATCCCTGTACAAAGCCTGAAGCATCGGGTCAAATCGTGGATTGTCAGCATCAGAAGGAAAGAATTCCTCAATCCTTTTTATGCCTGCAATGCCCATGTTCTGGGTAATCTCTACGGCATTGGTGCTCCATGGTGTTATCATTTCCTTTCTCGGGCCCACAAAAGTGCCTTTGACAGTTTGTTCCATAAGAAGGGGAGCATCACCGAACAACCAGGTTAGTTTTTCAATATCTGCAGGCAATAAAGCAGAGTCAGTGCCGGCAGCAATCACATTACCGGAACCGCATTTGAAAAAAAGAATCATTGGACAGGTTTAATATATTGATTAATAATGGATTGAACGAGGCATTAATAACCCGGGATCCATTGGTCAAAGATAAACATTAGTTTTTATCATCGCGCTTCAGGCCGCTCCTTTTAAGGAAGGCTTCCATCGAAGGTTCCTTTCCCCTGAATTTTATATACAGATCCATTGGCTTTTCAGCGTCTCCCTTTTCAAGAATGTTTTTCCTGAATGAGTCGGCAACAGAAGGATTGAAGATACCTGATTCCCTGAAAAAACTAAAGGCATCGGCGTCGAGCACCTCAGCCCATTTGTAACCGTAATATCCGGCTGCATATCCTCCTCCAAACAGGTGTGTGAAGGAACAGCTCATATTCAGAGATCTGTCGAAACTGAAGAGTTCTGTTTTCGAAAATGCTGCGGCTTCAAAATCACTTACATCCCCTTCAAAAGGTTCATAAAGTGAATGCCAAGCCATATCCAGAAAACCAAATCCGAGCTGTCTGTTGCATGCATAGCCTTCATTGAAGGTTTCGGCATCCCTTATCCTCTGAATATATTCAGCTGGTATTTTCTCTCCGGTCTGGTAATGCTCAGCCCATTTGTCGAGCCATTCTTTCTCAAAAGCCCAGTTCTCCATGAACTGAGATGGCAGTTCAACGAAATCGCGGGCTACATTTGTTCCTGAAAGGCTTTCATAATTGCAATTCGACAGCATCCCGTGAAGGGCATGGCCAAATTCATGAAGAAATGTTGTCAGTTCGTTGAATGTAAGAAGCGATGGTTTGTTGCCGTTGGGCCTTGTGAAATTTGTAACAATCGAAATGAAGGGGATTATTCTTTCGCCGTTATCATTTCTTTGTTCCCTGTAACTTGTCATCCAGGCCCCTCCCTGTTTCCCTTCTCTGGGATGGAAATCAGTATAAAATATTGCCAGAAGCGAATGATCTCTGTCGCGTACTTCCCATGCAGTCACTTCGGGATGGTAGACAGGAATTTCCGGTGCCGGTCTGAACTGAATGCCATAAAGGGTTCCGGCCAGTCCGAAAAGGGCATCCCTTACTTTTTCAAGCCGGAAATAGGGTTTCAGCAGTTCGTCATCTATGCTGTGCTTTTTAAGTTTCAGCTTTTCCGAATAAAAGGCCCAGTCCCATCTTTCTATTTTATCGCGATGTCCCGACTCGGAAGCAAATTCTTCGACATCTTTAAAATCTGCAAGTGCTGCTTTATGTGAAGCGGTGAACAGATCATCGAGGAATTTCTCAACATTTGACTGGTTTTCGGCCATCCTGTCCTCGAGGACCATTTGAGCGAAGTTTTTGTAACCGAGTATTCCTGCGATTTCAAGTCTGAGATTCACCATTTTTGCGACAAGTTCCCTGTTGTCTTTTTCGTCATTATGAAAAGCCCTTGAACTGTAAGCCCTGAACATTTTTTCACGCAGCTCCCTTTTTGAAGAATACTGCATGAACGGCATGTAGCTTGGATAATGAAGCGTGAAAACCCATCCTTGCCTGTTCCGTTTTTTTGCTTCAGATGCTGCCATTTCAACAACATCCGGAGGGAGACCGTCAAGGTCTTCCGGATTTGTCAGTTCGAGCCCGAATGAATTGGTTTCGTCCAGAACATTCTCCTCAAATTTAAGTGCAAGCCTGGAAAGCTCTTCGGAGATCTCCCTGAATCTCACCCGGTCGCTGTCAGGGATACCGGCTCCTCCCATTATAAAGTTCCTGTACTTTTTATAAAGTAATCTGTCCTGTTCAGGAGTCAGGCCGAGTGTATCTCTTGATTCATAGAGAGTTCTTATTCTTTCGAACAGTTTCCTGTTCAGGGTAATGTCGTTGGAAAACCTTGCCAGCAGAGGTGATGTCTCCTGTGCTGCAGCCTGCAATTCCTTTGTGGTCTCTGCACTGTTGAGATTGAAAAGAATGAGGGAAATGTCGCCCAGTTTTTCGCCGCAGCGCTCAAGGGCTTCGATGGTGTTTCTGAAAGTTGGCGCTTCGGGGTTTTCGGCTATAGTGTCGATCTCTGCAGACGCCATTTTTATAGCTTCCTCTATGGCAGGCCTGAAATGTTCAGCCCTTATCAGATGGAACGGAGGAGTGCCGTAAGGAGTGTTACGGATTTCAAGCAACGGATTTGTCATTCCTCCTGTCATGTCAGTGGTATCAATCATCCAGGTCTTCTGTTTCATCATTATCTCCGGCAGTTCCTGCATACTTTGCGGGATAAGGAATATTGCCCTTTTCAGCAAACCAAAGTATCCTGTTCAGCAGATCATCATTGCCGGAATCAATCCCGTCAAATTCGGGAAGAAGGCTCTTCCTCGCATAATGGAGTGCTTTACCTTTAAGCGATGACAGCTGCGGGTTCATCTCATCCAGCGGGATGTTCGATGGCAGCGCCTTGTACGGGGTCTTGTCGGGTACTGAGGTAAAGCAGTCAGTCATGGGGTTTGCTATTGCGTCCTGTATGTTCATCGGAGGCAGTCCGAGGATCTGCTCAATTGTACGAACCATGGAAGGCTGTGTGTACCAGGTGCTTATTGTTTTTTTAAGTCTTGAATAAGGACTGATAACAAGAGCCACGGTCCGGTATGCCGACACATGATCCCATCCTCCCTGAGAATCATCCTCCACTACGAAGATCACTGTATTTCCCCAGAACCTGCTTCGCGAAAAGGCCTCTACAATTCTTCCGAGTGCAGCGTCATTATCGGCAACCATTGCCCTTGGTGTAGGATATCCGGGTCTTATCCCGGCAGTATGATCATTCGGAAGTGCGGCTATTATGAGTTCGGGAAGCTGATCGCCCGGCATGGCTTCATAATCATGCAGTTCCTTGATCAATGCATCCGCCCTCATTGCATCGGTGAATTCATGGTTCCCATATGAAGGATAGGTCTGTGACAGGATAGGCCTCACAGGATCAATAGTCGTATGGTTAAAAAACTTAACTCTTTCACCGTTAATATATTTCTTGTATACATCGGCCCATTTGAGTTTTTCTTCAATGACAGGCACAGATGCTTCACCGTAAATTTGTACCGATTTGCCATGGCTCAAGGCATTATCCCAAAGAAATCCTGTAGGAGCATAAACAAGTGCGTCAGTCTGAACATGCGCATAGCTTCTGAACCAGGCCCTCATGTTTTTTTCAATATAATCTGTGACAATTGAAGCATCAGTCCACTGGTGTCCTTCAGCAGAACATTTGCCTGATGCCATGAAGTTATCGAGCAGCAGGAATTCCCTGGCAAGCTTGTGTGTGTTGGGAGTGATGTTTTCACCGTAAGTGCAAAGGGCAGGATCTCCGTTGCCCTCCTTCATGTCGCCAAGGATCTGATCATATGTCCTGTTCTCTTTAATAATGTAAACTACATGTTTGAAAACCGAAGGCTCTCCGATTCGATCAGGAACTGTTTTCGGTGAGGTGCCTGGTCGCGGAGTCTCCCTTGCGAGAGCAGCTCTGGCCAGATCGTTGACTGCAATTACGGTGTCAGTATATTCTTTCAGACTTTTAAATACTGCCGGAGGAATCACGGATACTGATGCCTCCATGCTGTGCGAATTGTAAATAAGGTTCTGGGTTGTTGCGTAGTTGAGTCCAAGCCGTGCCCCGTTGGCCTCGAGATTGGCAACGTAAACAGTTCCTTCCTTTGTAACTGTAAGTCCTGAAGGGTATGCTCCTGTAGGGATGAACCCGCGGATGACGCTTTTATTCCCTGAACCTTTTTTTGCCGCTCTCCTTGAAAGTTGAATAACAGCCAGAGCATTATCCATGCCATTGGCAACATACAGGTATTTCTGGTCGTTTGACAGGCACAACCCGTTTGGAGAATCACCGAAATAAGGATTTATCTCCGGCTGCAGTCTCACACTGATCGTCTCGGTTATCTCATCGATCAAGGTATTTATGACTGTAACATTATCGCTGTTCGAATTTGTCAGATAGACATACCTGCCGCTCCGGTCGCTTATAATTTCATTAGGATGGAGGCCTGTAACAATTTCCTTCAGGAGGCTTCCGGTTGCGGGATCAATGACAGTAACGCTGCCTTCCCGTGTCGATCCTCCGGCGTTGTTATTGACTTTTGCAAACCCCCATGGGATGCCTGCAACATTCTTATCGTCAGGAAGAGGGTGGCGTCCCGCCCAGTTTGTCACATAAAGCTTTCCTGCAGCCATAGTAATGCCGTAGGGTGCAACTCCGGGATCAGCAACCCAGATTGTATCTCCGGTTGCCAGATCCTGTTTTATGACCTTATTGTTGCCGTTGAGAACTACATACAGATATTCTTTATTCGATTCGGAATTTATAAGTATCTCATTCGGAAGTGCCATTTCAGCCGGCGGGTTTTTTTTGTACTCGAACAACTTCCCGAATTCGGCCTTTGTTCCGTCCCATGTGGCAGAGGCAACATAAGATCTGTCATCTATTCCAACCACGCTCCAGTACACTTCAGGGATGCCTTTGCTGATATGCCATACCAGACCTGAGTAGGTGTTCATGGCGCCTCTGAGAGCCGAATGGAGGCTGTTCCTCAGAATGTATCTGATCGTGTTATCGGCGGTGCTTATAAATACTATGCTGGAACGTTCCAGAACAGCAACCCACTTTCTGTCGGGAGAGACAGCCACTTCCATGGCATGGCTCTCATTTGATGCATCGCCGAACAGTATCTCTTTGCCGGCCGGCTGTATTAACCTGTTGTAAGGCAGCTGCACCTGTCTGGTTCCGATCTTCACCTCTTCCTGCTGAAGAACCTGTCCGTTAAGCGTATTAAGCAGCCCCCAGAAGATCAGTACCGGCAGATACCGGAAACCAAAATGGAACCTGTCTGTGAATTTCATGAATCAATGGTTTATTACATTAACAATGTTTACGGCACGCTCCTAAGATAGCTTAAAAATAAAAAGGCAGCATTGAAACAGAAAAATTTTAACCGCAAAGGAAACGCAAAGTTTTCGCGCCAGGAACTCAAAGCAACATTAATAATCAGTCTGGCTTTGCGAGCTAAGCGCCTTATTTGCAGTCCTTTGCGGTTAAAAGGATGTTTTAAACAGCATTTAATCTTCAGAACGGAAGATCACTCATTTCGTCCTCCGGAGGTATGTCATCAAAGGTACTATGCGGCGGAACATTCTGGGCCTTTCCCGGATCAGCGACTCTTTCAATTTTCCAGGCATCGAGGTTGGTGAAATAGTTTACTTTCCCGTCGCGCTCCCATTTATTGCCTTTAAGGTTAAATGACACCTTAACCTCTTCATTGAGAAATGATTCGTTTATAAGGTCGCATTTATCCTGGATAAGCTGGAATTTGATATAGTCAATAAAGACTGCAGCTCCGCCAGTCTCTTTCTTTTCAATTACAAATTCGCGTTTTCTGAATTTGTCACTGACCTGGTTTACAGGCATTATGTCAATTACTTTGCCTGAAATTTCGAAAGCCATATTATTCCTCCTTAATAACTATCTTTTCGATTTTGTCGCCCTGTTTAATAAGGTCAATTACATCAAGTCCCGATGTCACTTTGCCGAAGCATGTGTGCTGCCTGTCGAGATGCTTTGTATTTGTACGGTTATGACAGATGAAGAACTGCGAACCGCCGGTGTTTCTTCCGGCATGGGCCATTGAAAGAACTCCACGGTCGTGATACTGGTTTCCGCCTGTAAGTTCGCATCTGATCTGGTATCCCGGACCGCCTGTTCCCACTCTGGGATCATTCATATCCTTTGAGTAGGGGCATCCTCCCTGGATGACGAAGTCAGGGATCACCCTGTGGAATGCCAGTCCGTCATAAAAACCTTCCTTTGCCAGCTTTACAAAGTTCTCTACAGTGTTTGGTGCATCTTCCTGGTAAAAGGTTACCTCCATCACCCCTTTGGGCGTGTGTATCTCGGCAGTTCTCATTTACTTGACAATCTCAAGAAGTTCAACATCAAATACAAGTGTTGAGAAGGGTTTGATCACGTCGCCGGCCTGGCTTGCACCGTAAGCAAGATTCTCAGGAATGTAGAGCTTGAATTTTGAACCTACGGGCATCAGCTGCAGAGCTTCTGTCCATCCGGGAATAACACCTGATACGGGGAACTGTGCAGGTTCGCCTCTTTTTACAGATGAGTCAAACTCGGTTCCGTCGATAAGAGTTCCGGTATAATGTACTTTAACCGTGCTGTTGGCAGTTGGCTTGGGGCCTGTTCCCATTTTAATTACCTCGTACTGAAGGCCGCTCGGGGTGACAGTCACTCCGCTTTTATCCTTGTTCTTTGCAAGAAATGCTTCGTTCTCAGCTATATAATCCTTATAAAGGATCTTGTCCTGCTCTTCTTTCTGAGCCTGCTGCTGAGCCTGTCTCTCGGTTACGAACTGCATAATGAAACCTCTTGCTATTTCATCCGACATCTCAGGTTTTTCGTTTTCCCCGTCGAGCATTGCTTTGGCAACGAGCCTTGCATCAAGCTTAAGACTGTCGCTTTTCAGCGCATTGAAATTAACGATACCGAAAGCATACGAGAGAGAGTCTTCTCTTGTTTTCATTTTTGCACCTGATATGTTGTTCTTGGAACAGGAGGTCAGCATAATCGCAACAGCGCCTGCAAGAACAATTAATCCTTTGATTTTCATTTGATATAGTTTTAAATTTAAAAATTAGCGCAAAGATAATACTTTGCCCTCAGCAAAAAAGTAATGGCGATAAATTTTTAACTTTTTATAGCACGCAGGATATGCCTTTTCCCGGGAGGTCCAGGAAGCAATGTAATGTTGAATCCCGATCTTTTCAGGCTTCTCCGGACACTGCCTTTTACGCTATAGGTCACGAGTATGCCATTCCTGCAGGTTGCCGCTCCAATACCGTTGAAAATATCATCACTCCACATCTCAGGCTGTTTGTCGGGTCCGAATGCATCGAAATATACAAGATCGAATGTTCCTTCAATGTTCAGGGATAAAAGGTCACCTTCAATTTTGTTGAGTTTAAAATTCCCGCTTATCTGTACAAATGAATTCCAGTTGCATCCGTGGATTTTTTCAAAAAGACGCCGGCTGTCACCTTTCAGGATATCCGGATAATTGAGTGATGAGGTTGTCTCAGGCTGAAGCGGATACTTTTCAATTGATGTATAAGATACTTTTTTATTAAGTCTTTCAGCATGGATGCAGGTAAGCAAAGCGTTCAGTCCTGTTCCGAACCCTATCTCGAGTATTCTTACAGGATCGGCTTTTGAAAAGTTGAATCCGGAATTTATGAAAATATGTTCTGATTCCTGTATGGCCCCATGAACCGAATGATAATGCTCATCAAGTTCGCGGACATAAAGTGTGTCGGATCCGTCTTCCGTTCTGACTATTTCTGCCATTTTTGTTGCCGGCTTCCCCTGAAAACTGTCATCTACCATTCCGAATCATACCACGACCTGACATCGGTTACCTTCATGCCAGCTTCAATGGCAGCCTCAATACCAAGGTCGCCGTCTTCAAAGACCTCAATAAACCGGGGCTCAATATTCATCAGTTCAGCACATTTCAGGAATGTCTCAGGATGTGGTTTAAAGGAATTTACATCATTGGCGGTGACAATTATCTCAAAATACTTCCTGAGGTCAGTTATTTCAAGTGTTCTTTCGACAGCTTCACGATGTCCCCCTGTTCCGACTGCCATCGGAAGAATTCCATGGTACTTTTTAACAATGTCTGTAACAGGTTTGATAGGTTTGACAAGATGCTGGTATTTATAAAACTCCTGCATTTTTTCCTCAACGATCTGATCGATGCTTACACTGCCGTCAAGCTTGCAGTCGCTAATGATTTCCCTTGCTATGAACCATCCCGGGCTGCCCGTATGCTTCCTCAGGAATTTGTTGTCGATATGGGCGCCGTACTTTGCACATGCAGTCTTCCAGGCCCGGAAATGATAAGGCATTGTATCTGCGAGTGTGCCGTCAAGATCAAAGATAAGACCTGAAACCCCAGGTTGAATATCGTACTTCATCATATAAAATTAGGGGGCAAAGATATAAAAAAAGATTATGCCGGATTTTAACGATATATAAATGGATTTAGCGGACCCTGAGGTTCGCCTGTCTTTCAAACCAGCTGCAATCGGTTTTGAGATATGAAAGTATTGTATTTCTTTTGTTTATGAGGGCAAAAAAGCCATCAAGGAATGATGTCATGTCCTTTTTTGATCTTGGATTCAGGTAAGGGAAATCATTTATTACCCTGTACAATGCATCTTTCTTCTGAACAAACTCATTTACGGTATTCATAAAAGTCTCGTCGCTCCTGCATACTGCCATATAAAGCCTTTGCCTGGTGTTTTGAATGGGAAGGCTTTCAAAGGGGATGGCATAATCTGTATTAACTATTCCTGCATAATCAAAATCATAAGGTACCGGCAGGTTCACTTCATTTTCCGGAGCTCCCGGCTGATAGAGCAGTTGTATATTATGGCCTATAGGCACCGACCAGTCGGTGTTCCCGATCATATAATTGAACAAAGCTGCCCTGTCGAGCATGTCAGGTCTGAGATTCCGCTGGGTAACACCTCCATAGATAATCTCCTGCGTTTTTGTGCGTTTTTCAAGATGTCTGATGGGTTCAATTGCAAAGCCGTATTGTACAATTGGTTTTTTTTCCTTTGCAGTGTTTATGTAATTTATCTTGAAAAGCCTGACCCTGAAACTGTAATCCGTTATTACATTGTAAAGCTTGTAAACGAGGTATTCCCTGAGGATATAATCTTCAAATCCAAGTTTGCAATAAGTAACGAATTTCAATTTGTTTATACCGGCAAATTTTGAATCTGACGGATCCTTCATCTGGAAGTTGAGCATAAGAGGAGGGAAATCGCATATTGCAGAACGCCTGATATTTCCCCTCGGCCTGACTTTGATTTTTTTTGTAACTGTATCGTTGATGTTTTCGACATATCTGAGTTTGGCATCAAGATAATCGTCACTCATTTTTTCTCTCTTGTACTTTGTAATGTCAAAGCTCAGAAATATCTCAAACAGGTCATCTGAATCAAAAAGCGTAACCTTTACATCCTGGGTATCCGCAATTGTGAGGTCTTTCAGCATGGTATCGGCCTGTCCATAAACTGAAACTCCTAACAGGAAAAGTAAGGGCAAAGCAATTAATTTCTTCATTTGAGATGTATTTTCAGATTTAAAACTGGATATTAAAAAACTTTTAAATACCCCCCTTCGCCCGCGGGGAAAGGCCGGGATGTTGGGTAAATTCGTATCAAGTTATAACGAATTTCACCCGCTTTCTTATTTCCCCAAAGAGGAAAGGATTGATCCCTATTTCTTTATGAGGCCGACTCCTTTCTCCGGGGTATAGACTGCCTACGATCTCCATATGCCGGGTTTGGAGTACAAAACCCATCTAATTTACGAAAGAGAAGCCACATATGAAAAAAAAACAGGCCGCTGATGAGGCGGCCTGAACGAATGATCATAATGTTTATCATTTATATTTAACCAGGCAGGTTTTCACCTGGTGATAAACATTCTCTGCAGTAAAACCGAGTTTCTCATCAAGTACCTTGTATGGAGCCGAATATCCGAAGCTTGTAACACCCCACACCGTTCCCTTTGGTCCCGCAAGGCCCTGAAGGGTTACAGGCAGTCCGGCAGTCAGCCCGAACACTGGAATGTCATCAGGGATAACGGATTTCCTGTACTCTTCGGGTTGATTTCTGAAAAGCCCTTCCGAGGGAGCCGATACAATCCTTATTTTCAAGCCGTCCTTTTCAAGCAATACTGCTCCTTCAAAAAGTGTAGATACTTCAGAACCGCTTGCAAGAAGAACAACATCAGGCTTGCCTTCGCAATCGCTTACAATATAGGCTCCTTTTTCCATTCCCAGTGAATCGGAGTACCTGTCATTCCTTGGGGATGGAAGATCCCTGATGTTTTGCCGCGAGAGAATAAGCGCCGTGGGTGTAAGTCTGTTGTCAAGTGCAAGCTTCCAGGCAACTGTAGTCTCATTCGAATCGGCGGGACGAAGGACAAGCATGCTGTTCTTCCCGTGGTGATTCCTGAGCTGTTCCATCAACCTTATCTGGGCTTCCTGTTCGACAGGCTGATGTGTCGGTCCGTCTTCACCGACCCTGAAGGCATCATGTGTCCAGATATATATTACAGGAAGGCCCATCAGGCAGGCAAGCCTGACAGATGGTTTCATATAGTCGGAAAAGACGAAGAAGGTGCCGCATGCAGGTATCACACCTCCATGGAGCGCCATGCCGTTCATGACTGCGGCCATTGTCAGCTCTGATACTCCTGTCTGAAGGAAGGCTCCTGTGAAATCGCCTTTTGAGAATGCTCTGGTGTTTTTAAGGAATCCATCAGTCTTGTCAGAGTTGGAGAGGTCGGCAGATGCTACAATCATGTTTTCTATCCTTGTTGCAAGAACTCCCAGAACGGCGGCAGATGCTGCTCTTGTTGCTGATCCTTCCTTTTGCTTTATTTCCCTGAAATTAATGTCCGGTAGTTTGCCTGACCAGAACATATGAAGCTTTTCATCAGCTTCCCTGTTCCCTTCAGCCCATTCATTTTTCCTGCGCTTCCACTCCGAAGCAGCCTTTCGTTTATTATCGAGGATTTCGGAATAAAGTTGCCTGACATCATCGAAGATCGCAAAAGGATCATCAATGTTTCCGCCAAGGTTGAGAAGCGATTTTTCGAACGATCCTCCGGCTTCGCTGACAGGCATGCCATGGGTCGATGTCTTTCTTTCAAAGCTGTTCCCGTCCCTGTCGAGAAGACCTTTACCCATAATTGTTTTTCCTATGATTATGGTAGGTCTTTCTTTTTCTTTAACGGCTTCACTGAGAGCTTTTCTTATCTGATCATGGTCATTGCCATCGATTGTAATTACGTTCCATCCCCACGACCTGTATTTCATGGCAGTATCCTCTGATGTAACTGTCCTGGTTTCTGTAGAAAGCTGTATGTCGTTCGAGTCATAGAACATAACCAGGTTATTCAGCCCGAGATGCCCTGCCAGCCGTCCGGCACCCTGTGATATCTCCTCCTGTATCCCTCCGTCGGAGATGAAGGCATATGTTTTATGTGAGAACAATTCTCCGAAGCGGGCTGCCAGGAACCTTTCCGCAATAGCTGCACCGACAGCCATCGCATGTCCCTGTCCCAGGGGGCCCGATGTGTTCTCGATGCCTCTCGTGACATCAAGTTCCGGGTGACCGGGAGTCGGGCTTCCCCATTGCCTGAAGCTTTTAAGTTCTTCAGTTGTGAAACGCCCGGCAAGGGTGAGGACAGAATAGAGCATAGGTGACATATGTCCGGGATCGAGAAAAAACCTGTCGCGGTTTATCCATGCCGGATCATCGGGATCAAAATTCAGGAATTCCGAAAACAGGATATGAATAAAATCTGCTCCACCCATTGCGCCTCCCGGATGTCCCGATCTGGCTTTCTCAACCATCGCCATCGAAAGTATCCTGATATTGTCAGCTGCTCTCTTATGCACTTCAATATTCATCTTTATTAAATTAATTTTAAAGGTCAGATGGAATGGCCATGAAGAGATTGTACTTCATAGTTTGCGTTATTCTAAACGTGGCCATTTCATAATAAAAGTACTCTACCGTATTATTAAGCTACGGTAGCAAAAGTATAATTTATTGGTAATTGAACAAAATCAGGAAGCCCCGGAATCAGCAAAATTATCACAGATATTTCCTGTCCTCTTCCGGAACATCAAAGTATTTGTCATATTTTACGGAATCGGGACCGATCTTTTCGACTGAAGTACCGCTGATCTTGTAAGTGCATTTTTCCCCAACGATATCCGAGAAGTAAACATCATACTGTTTGCCCTTTTCGTCGACCATCAGAATCCTTACCAGATGGTCATATTTCAGACTGTTCAGATGGGCATGACATATAGGACAGTTGATAATGTATTCCTCTCCTTCCTCCATAACGAAGGTAGGGTGGGTTGTCACAGTGTAATTTCCCAGTTCGGGATTAAGAAAAACAAGACCTTTTTTTGCGCTGTTTACCTTCGTAGCCGAAAGGACAATTGAAGTTTTCACGTTTAGAACGCCTTTGCATGCCTTGCACAAGTATTCAGTTGCCATGTATTACCTCCTCCTTTTAATATGTATTTATAAATGATATGATTTTATCGGCCATATTCTTTACAAGATACGACATTTTTTCACCAAAATCAATACTCTCGGGTTGAATTCCAAGCAAATATACGGGCATCTTAAAAAAATCAGAAACCCTTCTGACCGAGATATTGTGCGTGTTGAATGTCATATCTTCTGTCTCGTTGATATTTAGCAATCTGTAATCGCCGGGAGCAGCGCCCATGTCCAATGCATCGATGATGACAAGTATGTCGGGGTTGATCCTGTTTATCTTTCCGATGTAATTTTCGATGCTTACTTCAACTGTCAGTGATGAAACTGCTCCCGATCCTTTTATCCCTGAGCTTATGTAAGCGCCTGCTCCGTCATCTTTCCTAAGGAGATTGCCTGTTCCGACGAACAGGATCTTTTTATCTCTTTGCGACAGCAGATTGATGAGTTCCTCAGACACTTTTTGAAAGGTATTTGACAAGGACCTGCCTCAGACAGTTTGGACATATTATATTGAACATGTCTTTACGCTTAAGCCCGTCGATAACTTCAGTCTCCAGATCATGACCCTCGGCGAGGCGGAGCTCCCTGTTAAGGATATTCAGGTTAAGTATTGACGAAAATGCTTTCGGACCAAGCTTCCTGTGAAGGTATGAAAGGTGCTCCCTTGTGGTTATTATGGCACCGCAATGCCTGCAGACAAGAAGCTCTTTTTCCTGGTATTCAACATTGTTTTTCCTGTCAAACACTGCAAGGTCAAAAAGCTTGTCGGAAAGAGCCACTCCCTTTCCTGTTATGCAATGTTCCTGGCAAAGACCGCAGAATATACATTTGCCATAATCCCTTGTTATGGTTCTGGTAGCTTTTTCTCTGTCGTCTGAAATTGTTATGGCGTGGGGCGGACAGACATTGGCACAAGTCTCGCAGCCAACACAGTTATCGTTATCAACCACAGGCCTGCCCCTGAAATTTTCATACGGCACATGAGGCTCTGCCGGAAACTTTGAAGTATATGCAGGAGTAAGCAATGAAACCACAGCTTCCCTTAATTCCCTTAATTTTGGATATTTCATTTCACAGCCTCCTTATAATCATCTTTAACTGTCCGTTTGTCGGGCGGAGTGCCGAACCTGTAGGTTCCCCTTATCAGGGCATGAGCAGCAACTGTTGCCGTGAAGAAAAGAATGGGAATCGCCACAATGGCCTTTATGCCGGCGCCGGAGATACCAAAATGGAACAATACGCCGGTGAGAATGCTGCAACAACCCAGTGTCACACATTTAGTAGCCGCCTGGAGCCTGTTGTAAACATCGGGGAGCCGGATCAGTCCGATACATCCGAAAATATTGAATAATACGCCAATGCAGATAAAGATAATTGTGATCATCTCATTCATTAAGTTTTTTGCCGCTAAGATATTTAGCCAGTGTAAGTGTTCCGATAAAACTCAGGATTATCCACGCAATGCCAATGTCGAGAATGAACGATCTTTCGGTCTGGATTGCGATTATGGCACAGATCCCGACAACAAGTATTCCGAAAATGTCTATGCCGACCATCCTGTCGGGGATAGTCGGACCAGCGATTATCCTGTAGAGGCATACAGCGCTTAAGCCGATCTGAATATAAAGCAGTATTGAAAGCCAGTCACTCATTCTGCAAATCTTTTAATATACTTTTCAAATGCTCCGGTGATCATCCTTGTATATTCCTCCGGATCCTCCGACCTGACATATATCCAGTGGATGTAGAAGTAATCGTCAATTATGTCAACGGTTATAGTACCCGGAGTCATTGTTATTGAATTAGCCAGAAGCGTTCTCGCAAAATCTGACTTAAGAGTTGTTTTCAGCTTCACTATCCCCGGCTTAATGGGCATTGAAGGATGAAGAACCCTGTATGCGACATCAAGATTGGCCTTAATGCATTCAACTATGAAAACTGCCAGGTAAACCATGAACCAGAAATACCTTGCGGGTTGAATGAACTTGTAAACACCACTAAAGTAATGACGGGCAAAGAAGGCCGAACAAAGAGCCGATGCAACGGATCCGGTAATCAGGTTCGGGACTGTCAGACTGAAGGTCAGAAGAAGCCAGAAAACCATTGATAATATAAATACAGCAATGTATTTCATGTTATATTCCAATTACCAAATCTTTATATTTTGCCGGATCTGTAAGGATATCGGTTGCCGGTGTCAGGATTGCATCCCTGATCCCCGGAAATGCAAGCAGACTGAGTATTATGCACAACAGGCTCATAATCACCATACTGAAAACCATAGGGAAGGGCACTTCCTTTATTCCCTTTTCAACTTTTGCATCTTCCCTGTTGTAAAAGGCATATCTCTGGAATTTAAGAAATGACGCCAGTGTTATTATGCTGACAAGGATTGCCAGAAATGCCAGGAAATAAAATCTGGCCATCACTGCAGCAATAATTATTATAATCTTGCTGAAAAACCCATTAAACGGAGGTATTCCTGAAATTGACATTGATGCAATAAATGATGTTGCCGAGGTGGCAGGCATCGATTTTCCCAGTCCTCCCATCTCTTTGAGATCGCGTGTTCCCAGTGTGTATTCGATGGCTCCTGCATTAAGGAAAAGAAGTCCCTTGAAAGCTGCATGGTTGACAAGATGATATAGCCCGCCTGCAATTGCAAGCATGGCAATTTCGTGTCTCACGCCCCTGGATATCAGTATCATTCCCATCCCGACGGAAAGTACGACATATCCCATCTGGCTAATGCTGTGGTATGCAAGCAGCCGCTTTATATCCCATTGTCCGATGGCAAGGAATACTCCGATTACCATCGAAAGTGCCCCAAGCGTTGTTATAAGAACCGCAACGCTTTCATTTATTTCAAACAGGTTGAAGAAGAGTCTTATTATCAGATAAATGCCTGCTGCCTTGATAAGTACTCCGGAAAGCATTGCAGAAATCGGCGATGGAGCCGAGGAGTGTGCATCAGGGAGCCAGGCATGGAAGGGTATAATTGCTGCCTTAATGCCAAAACCGCTGAGTATCAGAAGTTCGACAAAGATGTAGAAAGGCCTGTCGTATCCCGGTTTCAACGTTTCACGGATATCGGCAATATTGAGGGTTTTTGTTTTCCAGTATATCAGGGCAATGCCGGCCAGAATGAAGAATGATGCAAGCGACCCAAGAACCTGGTACTTGAATGACGCTTCCAGTTCATTTTTCTCCACACCGAATGCTACGAGGGCATAGGCAGAAATAACTGAGATCTCAAGAAATACAAAAATGTTGAAAAGGTCACCGCTGAGCACAACACCGTTCATGCCTGCTGTCATAAGGCAGAAAAGGGCATAGTAGAAGTTGTCGGACGTGAATCTTTTTATGTATGATATGGAATAAAATGCCGAAAGGAACCCGACGATATTTATAATACAGAGCATCAGAACGGAAAAACCATCCATTACCATGCAGATCCCGACAGGTATCCCCTTTACTGGTTCCCATCCGCCGACATAATAAACCGATGGATTTGTACCGGCTGTTGCTGCGGAATAAATGCTCATTGACGCAAGTGCCAGGATAATAACCGGAGTGAAGTACCTGCTGAATCCTTTGATGAACCTTCCCAGGATCATATCAATGAATGCACCGGATAGCGGGATAGCGACAAATAATGGGATCAGCGGATTCATTTTCTATCCTTTCAGGTTTTTGATTTCTCTTATGTCAAAAGTCCCGTACTTCCTGTAAAGCCTGATTATTGTTGCCATAAGCATTGCAGTGGTAGCAAGTCCGATCACGATAGCCGTTAGTACAAGAGCCTGTGGCATGGGATCAACGTATACCTTTGCCGGGTTGGACGGGTCAACTATAGGAGCCACACCTCCGTCGGCATAACCAATAAGCGCAAACAGGAGAAACGTGCTCAACTCCATCACCGACAATGAGATAGCTATTTTGACCAGGTTCCTTCTTGTTATTACACCGTACAGCCCTACAAGGAATAATATGAAACAAAGAATGTATGCCGTCATTCTGCCAACTCCTCCTTAAAGATTACAAGTGCAAGAAATATTGTAAGCACTGAAGCAGCAACCTCGATGCCGACAAAAATGTTGTAAAGCGGAAGAATACCCGCACTGACAAGTTCACCCGGAGTCCCTTTCGGGATCCAGTTCAGAAAGAAAATCTTTCCGGTTGCAAGCAGACCGGAAACTGCGAGAAAGACGACGATCAGGATGGCAAGATTCTCATATAATGTCGATCCGGCCTCTTCCCTGGTCAGCCTGAGGAAATCACTTCCGAAGGCAAGTATAAGCAGTATGAATGATCCTGCAATTATCACCCCGCCTGCAAATCCTCCTCCCGGTGTCAGGTGGCCATGGATTATAACATATATGCCATAAAGAAATATCAGCCCTGCTATTAGCTGGGTGGTCTTCTTTACTATCATCGTCATCCCCTTCATTTATAATTTGTTATGTAGATGGTTGGTTTTTATTTTCTTCCTTTTAATCTGAGGATGGTAATCACCCCAAGAACAGCAGTAACAAGAATTGTAGCCTCTCCAAGAGTGTCATATCCCCTGAAATCAAAAACAACACCTGTTACAAGATTAACACTGCCGGTAAGCTCCACAGCGCCATTGATATACTGTGAGGCCATCCTCAGGGAACCTGAGCCGAAAGGATCAAGCATCCCGACCGCGAGGATGAAGAAATACAGAAGCACTGCTGTCATAACTACAGCGGCAGCCATTGACATATATCCCTTTCCGTCGGGTTTCACAAAATGCTCTTCCCTCGATGAGTCGAGAACAACAGCAACCATGATTATCAGGGTTATGGTCTCAACGACTATCTGAACGATTGCCAGATCGGGAGCCTTCAGAAGCAGAAAACAAATGACAAGGCCATAACCAACAATGCCGCATGCAATTACGGCTGAAAGAAGATCCTTTGCATGGATCGCATACAAGGCTCCTATAATCATCAGTCCGGCTATTATGCATATTGCGGTTTCCATAATTACAGTCCTGTTAGATCATCATAATGAGCAGCATAATTGTAAGTCCTGCACATGCCCAGATCACATAGCCGGGAAGAACACCGGTATGGGCTGAACTGAACATATGGCTGATATTGAGGACGCTCTGTTTAGATAGGTCATAAATGTCAAAAAGCCTGTTCTCAGCCTTCCTGTACATCCATGAAAAGAACCTGAATTCACTTATGGTCTTATAGAACTCGGGAGCAGGATAACCTGTCTCATCCTGGTTCTTTTCACCTCCTGTGAAGCTGTCCTCAGTCCTGAATCTCCTGATTCCTGTAAGCAGATAGATCAGAGCACCCAGCAATATCGATACCAGCACCAGAAGAGATACAAGGGAAGAATTCCAGAATCCTGGCAGATGAAATGTACCTGATGCAGGCATGAAAAATACCGGTACTACATATCCGGTGGCAAAAACACCGGTAAGCATACATGCCAGTGCCAGGATAACTGCCGGCACCCACATGAGCAGGGGTACTTCTGTTATCTTTTCAGCTTCTGACCTCACCCTGCCAAGAAAAATACCGCCTGCAAATTTTATAAAGCTTGCAAGTGTAAGCGCTGAGCCAAGCACTGCAATTCCGAGCCAGAATATCCATAATTTGTTGGTGAAATACGGTCCTGTACCAAAATCAATTATCCCCTGATATATCATCCATTTTGAAGCGAAGCCGTTGAAAGGCGGGACTCCCGATATCGACATGGCAAAAATGAGTGAACAGATAAATGTTATTGGCATTGATCTTGAAAGTCCTCCAAGATCATCAATGTTATTCTTTCCTGTCCTCATTTCCACAGATCCTGCTGACAGGAACAGTCCTGTTTTGTAAATGGCATTGTTCGCCATGTGGAACAGTCCTGCTGCCAGACCCAAAGGGGAACCGAGAGCAAATCCGAGTATCATATAACCGACCTGTGATACTGCATGAAACCCAAGCAGCCGCTTGTAATTATGCTGTAAAAGGGCCATCATCACTGCAGTTATTATGGTGATCGCGCCTGCAAGCAGAAGTATGAATGTGATCCACCTTCCGGGAATAAACATCCCGGAAGTCAGGCGAGCAAGAAAGTATATTCCGAGGAGCTTGTCGAGTGATGCCGGAAGCAGCGCCGACGATGATGCCGGGGCACATTGGGTGTAATCAGGTACCCAGGTATGGAACGGAAATGCTCCGGCCTTGGTGAAACTGCCGATAGCCAGGGCTGCAAATGCTGTAACAGTCAATGGATTGTCCGTTGCCAGGCTTATTTCACTAATGTTCAGGGATCCGGTTATCTTCCATATTATTGCAATGCCTGCCAGCATTATCGAGTCCGAGGCGCCAATGAGGATAAGAGTCTTTTTGGCTGCTGCGGAACTATCTTCATCATTTCCGGGGATAAGCTTGTATAATGTCATTCCAAGGATACCCCAGAAGATTATGAACAACAGCAGGTTGTCAGAAAACACAGCTCCCGCGGAGCATCCTGTTGTGATAAGGAACCAGGAATAAAAATTCCTTGTTCTCATCTCCCTGACATATATAAAGGAATATATTATTATCAGCAATGAGATGGTTCCTGAAAGAAGGATTATCAGACGGCTTAGATGGTCAGAGTGCAATATTGCATATCTCCCCGCATCGGCTGCAAGACTTATTCCCAAAAAATTAAGTGCCGAACCCTTTGACAATTCTCCGAGGGTGCCCGGTTCAAGGCGGTCGAAAAATATGACAACCGACAGATATGCTGTTATCAGGCTTATGGCAAGTGCAACAACGGATTTGACAATCCTGAACTTTTCCGGTATAATTAGAAGAAGAAGTCCGGCCGCGACAGGCAATAATATTATTGTTGCAATCTCTTTCATTTGTTGCAGTTAAATTCCTTGTTCAGACTGGCAGTCCTGACCGCTGATCTTTCGATCAGTTCCTTCGCGTTCATCAACTTCTCGCCCGAATGTGCGTCACAGACCACTGCAAGCCGTTCGGTGCAGCAATAGCACGGATCGACGCCGGCAAGTGTTATAGTAGCATCGGCGATTGTCTGCCCGATGCATGACTTTTTGAACGTGGCTATATTTACATAGCTCGGAGCCCTTATCTTATGCCTGGCCGGTGAGTTTGATCCGTCAGAGACAACAAAATGGAAAACTTCACCCCTGGGGGCTTCGGCTCTCCCGTTCCCCATACCTTCAGGTATCTCAGTGACCTTCACATTGATTTCACCCTCTTTTTCTTTTTCAAGCCCTTTCAGGCACTGCTCTATTATTGAGATTGATTCATACATTTCAAGAAGTCTTACCTCAGCTTTTGCAAAGACATCGCCAGCTTCTGAAGTGATGACTTTCCAGTCCACAAGAGGGTAGGCAGCATAAGGATCATCTTTCCTGACATCGATTGCAACACCAGACGCCCTTGCTGTCGGGCCCACTGCTCCGTAATCAATGACATCCTGCCTGGTCAGCACTCCTACGCCTTTCGTCCTTGCATGTATAACAGGATCATCCATCACGGCTCCTGTAAGAAGATCGGTTTTTGACTTAACTTCTCCCAGCACTCTTCGTATTTCAGCTATTTTATGGTTTTCAATATCGCGTCTGACACCTCCGACCCTGAACATTGCATAGCTGTTCCTGTTGCCTGTGATCATTTCGAAAAGGTCAAGGACAGGTTCCCTGTATTTCCAGGCCCACATGAAGACAGTATTGTATCCCAGAAAATGCCCGGCGAGACCAACCCACAAAAGGTGGCTGTGTATCCTTTCGAGCTCACCGATTATAGATCTGATATATTTGGTCCGGTCAGTGATTTCAATGCCGGCAATTTCTTCCACTGCATTTGCAAAAGCGAAAGGGTGGGAGGTCGAGCAGATCCCGCAGATCCTTTCGACAAGGAAAAATACCTGTTCGTAGGTTTTCGATTCGCTGAGCTTTTCTATGCTCCGGTGATTGTAACCGGTAACCCACTGGATATCCTTTACAATCTCACCATCGCAATAAAGCTTGAACAGTTCAGGTTCTTCCTGAAGAGGATGATAAGGCCCTATCGGTATTAATGTCTTTCTGCTCATTTTTTCTCTTCAGATACTGATTTGAATTCCTTTCTGTACGGGTAAACGCCTTCAGCCCAGTTACCTTCCGATATAAGCTTGTCCTGGTTCGGGTGGTTCAGGAAGTTGATGCCAAACAGTTCATGCATCTCCCTTTCGATCCAGTTGGATGCGTTGAACATGTTTGAAAGTGATTCTATTTCAGGCCTGACACTGTCGAGGACCACGTGGAGATTGAGGATGAGACCGGCAGAGTCAAGACTGAAATGATAGTATATCTCAAATCCCCTCTTTGTATGAATTGCCGATGCAATAATGAACCTGAGACCTGCTTCCTTATACAGGTGTCCGGCCGTCCTGAGAATCGCCTCAGGCTTTATTGTAATAACCGCACGCTTCTGATTCTTTCTCGCAACCTCCAGAATATCAGGCTTGAATTTTGCCGTAAACTCAGATATGATCGATTCTTCTGTCATCTTTTTATTTTGATGCTGGTTGCTGGGTGCTGGGTTCTGGTTTTGCCAACTGCCAACTGCCAACTGCCAACTTTCTTTCTTCAATTTTCCTCCTACTTCCTTATTACTACTTACTACTTACTACTTACTACTTACTACTTACTACCATCTACCTTCTTTTATTCACCAGCTTCACAATCCCTGCTATTATTGCTTCCGGCTTCGGAGGGCAGCCTGGTATATAAGCATCTACCGGTATTACTTTGTCGACCGGACCTGCGAATGTGATGCTGTCGGCAAATATTCCTCCGGTGCATCCGCATGCCCCGATCGCAACAACCAGGATCGGCTTTGGAGCCTGTTTGTAAATCTCAACAAGCCTTTCCCTGTCGTGTTTATTGATGGAGCCATTGACAAGAAGCAAATCGGCATGCCTTATGCTTCCCACCAGCAATATGCCGAACCTTTCAAGGTCATGCCGTGGTGTGAGGCAATCCAATATCTCTATATCGCAATTATTGCATGAGGCTCCTCCGAAATGGAAGACCCAGAGTGATTTTCTGAAGCAATAATTTTTAAATCCCACGGTAACCTTTAATTAGTTTGAATTAAGTTTCATTTTGTGTTATAAGTCCCTCTTTCCCGTTTCCCCCAGATGGGAAAAGCTTCAGGACGGATTCCGTCCCCTCTGGGGAAAGGTCAGGATGGGGGTGTTCCATGTTTATTTTTATTTGACTGTTTTTCAGCATTTTAGTAAATCAATCTTTCCATCAATTATAATCCAAAGAATGCAAGTATTATAGCTGCAACAGCCAGCAGGTTCATCCATACAAGGAAGAAGCTGACAGCCTGCTTTATCTTGATCCTCGGATTTGTATTTCTTATCAGAGTGAGAATCAATACAATGACCGGGACTTTCAGAATGCTCCATAAAATATTTATCCCATCAAACCTGAAACCGCCGAGAAGCAATGCCGTGATCAATGAAGGGAGAACCAGCAGCATTATATATTTTGTAAGTTTTATCAGGGCATAGGCGGCTCCCGAATACTCAATGAAGATACCTTCTGTTATCTCTGCCTCCGCTTCGGGCATGTCGAAAGGCACCATGGCCATTTTTGCCTGGAGGCAGAATATGCCTGCAATGAACAGCAGCACCCCCGATACGCTTTCTATATAGGATGATGTCGCCTGCTGAGTCTGGATAATGCTGTTAAGGTCGGTCTGCCCGCCGCTTTTCAGGATTATTCCTGCTACGACAAGCAGGAATGTCAGCTCATAGCTCATAATAAGCTTCATTTCCCTTGATCCTCCTACTGCAGCAAGAGGATTTCCGGAAGCGAGGGAGCCTGTTATATAGGAAAATGATGGTATTGTCAGCAGGTAGAAGATCACAATAATGTCGCCCCTGAATCCGGTGGTTATGTTGAACAGCGGCAAAAGTATAAACACTGCGGCCAGTACCGCTCCGGTAACTGCAAATACGGGTGCAAGGAGGAAGAGGACAGGAGAACCGTGCCGTGGAAGAATGGTTTCCTTGACAAGCAGAAGCTTGAAGAAATCATAGAAAGGTTGCAGTAGAGGCGGCCCTTTTCTGAACTGGACCCTGGCAGTTATCTTCCTGTCGAACCACGATAGCAATCCACCGGTTATTCCGCTGAAAAGCAGACCCGGAAAAACAAGAAAATAAAAGAGGCCGGCTCCCATTTCGTTAAGGTTTTTT
>JAAYUS010000053.1 GCA_012517605.1 Bacteroidales bacterium | reverse complement strand
GATAACAATCGTTGTAATTTTGCTTATTCTTGCCGTTCCATTTGTTTTCTATCTTAGCTGGTCTTTCCAGGATAAAAAGCCAATCGATATAGCTATTCTCGACAAGACAGTTCCGACTCTTGAACGTATTAATCATAAATCTATTACGTGGATTTTGACCAATTCCCGTTTTGTCAGGAAGGAAAAGAAGAACAGCTATTCATATAAGAAGGATTATTACGGATTCGCCCCCACAAGGCCGCTAAAAGACAAGGGTAGTATTAAAATGGAGTACCATCTGGGAGAAATGATGGATCTGCCTGAAAAAATTGACGCACTATACTTTGCTGATACTTATGGAGTCTTTTTCAACGACTGGTATGCCGGCGTAAATAAGAGCCGCAGATCAAGAAAAATATACGGAGGGCTGACAAATACGGATTATCTCCTTCTGAATGAAATGAAAAACAGGAACAAGCTTGTCATAGTTGAATATAATACATTTGATTATCCAACACCTGCATTCGAATCATTCAGGACACAGGAGAAGCTGGGAATAACCTTTTCGGGCTGGACAGGAAAATATTTTGAAAAACTTGATACAACGGCAAAGGATTTTCCTTTATGGATGACTTCAATGTACAGAAAGGAATATAACCGGCCATGGAAATTCACAAAAGCGGGTGTTGTTCTTCTGAGCGATAAGAATATAATAGTGCTTGAACAGGGGACTCATCTGAAAAATGCGATGCCGCATATAATAACGGATACAGCCAACTGCCAGAAATTCGGAGTTCCATCGTCTGTGGCATTTACCAACTGGTTCGATATTATCGACCCTCTTGCAAACGAGGTTGTCTCGAGTTTCGAGCTTGAAACAACATCGGTTGGAGACACGGTTCTCAACAGCCAGATGCTGAAGAACGTATTTCCGGCGGTGGTAATGGATCCGGTAAACAGAAGGACCTATTATTTTTCGGGCGACTTCGCAGCCAACAAAGTGAATTTCTGTACTTCAAAAATCAAAGGGTTCGACAGGCTCAAATTCTTTTTGTATTCCGATAAACCGGATGATCCCAAAAGATTTTTCTGGCTGTATTACAAGCCGTTGCTTAATACCATATTTAACGAATATTATGCAACCCTGAATTCCAGATAAAACCGTTCAGTTCAGCTAAAATCAGGGGAGGGTGTCTTAACATGACACCCTCTTTCTTTTACTGTTAAGGCTTCTTTGTATATTTACCTGCTGAACCTGAAAGTTAATCCTGATGAAAACAGCACTTATACAATTCGAAATTGCCTGGGAAGACAAATCTGTCAATTTCAGGAAGATTGAATCTCTTATCTCAGCATTTCCTAAGAGGATCGACCTTATCATTTTGCCTGAAATGTTCAATACGGGATTTTCGATGAATCCGGCTGAACTAAGTGAAAAACCTGGTTCTGAGACTTTTGTGTGGATGCAGAGGATCGCTGATGAGAGCAATGCGGCGGTCTGCGGCAGCTATATAGTTGAGGAAGACGGCAGTTACTATAACCGCTGGATCTTTGTATCCCCTGAAAATGAAATGTACATTTATGACAAAAGGCACCTTTTCAGTCCGGGAGGAGAGGACAGCCTTTTTGAAAGGGGTAGAGAGAGAGTTATTTTTACGTACAAAGGATTCAGGATCTGTCCGAATATCTGTTATGATCTCCGCTTTCCGGTATGGAGCAGGAACAGAAATGATTATGATCTTCTTATTAATTCCGCCAACTGGCCTGCACCGCGCCAGGATGTATGGAACACCCTCCTTAAAGCAAGAGCCATTGAAAATCAATGCTATGTGGCAGGGGTCAACAGAACTGGCATTGACGGTGCCGGCATTAAATATGCCGGCGGATCAGTTATGCTTGGGCCAAGTGGTGAGACAATCGCCTCTGGAATCATTAGTGATGAAGGCATAATATTCAGTGAGATCTCTTACAGCGAATTGTCTGACTTCCGCAGAAAGTTCCCTGTGCTGAATGACGGAGATGATTTTACAATTAATTCCTGATTACTTCTTCAGGGCTTCATAAAGGATGACTACCGGATGTTTTGCAATCCTTCCAGTCCCGTCCTTTATGTGATGCCTGCAGCTTGTTCCGGG
Source organism: Bacteroidales bacterium (assembly GCA_012517605.1). GTDB lineage: Bacteria > Bacteroidota > Bacteroidia > Bacteroidales > VadinHA17 > LD21. The sequence continues at coordinate 5,515 of JAAYUS010000053.1, read as the reverse complement.
GGCTGCAATTGCTACATCACTGCTGCTGGTGCGGATTTCCGGGAAAAGGATCATTTCTCCTATTTTATTTGAAAGCCCGAAATGTTCCTTTTCATATCCGAACGATCCGGCCATGCCGCAACATCCTGATGGTATTTCACTGACACTGTAATTTACCGGGATTGAAAGCATCTCAGCCGAGCAGGCAGACGACGCAACGGCTTTCTGCTGGCAATGAGCATGCAACAGTATCCGAAGATTATCCTCAGTGAAAGATTCCCTTTTGATCCTGCCTTCCCTGAATTCCCTTGAAATGAACTCATCAATAAGATAACTGTTCGCCGCCAGTTTCCTTGCCTTTTCCTTAAGACCGGCGTCAGCAAGATCGGGATATTCATCCCTGAATCCCAGTATGGCTGAAGGTTCTATTCCCACGAGAGGAGTCGCTTCATCAACAAGATCCCCAAGAGAATTTATATTGTTCACTGCTATCTTCTTTGCTTTTCTCAGCAATCCCTTTGATATGAAGGTACGGGCGCTTAGATCATGGCTCGCAGTTTTTACTTCATAGCCCAGTGATGTAAGAAGCCTGATTGCAGCAATACCTGCTTCAGTATCATTATAATCGGTGAACTCATCAATAAAGAGATACAGGGATCCTTTCGGTTTTTCCGGGTTAATGGCTTTAAGGTTCCTTTTTATCCATCTTCTCAGGCTTGTACGGCTGACCAGCGGAATCGACCTTTCTGTTGCAAAGCCTATGATCCTTTTCAGCATCCCGGAAAACAGCCTGTTCTTCAGGAAATAGTTATAAACATGGGGAATATATGACCCTATATGGTTAAATGTCGATATATAGGCAATCAGCCATGTCCTTAACGGGATGCCATGCCTGTCATACCAATGCTGAAGGAATTCGGATTTCATTTTTGCAATGTCGACACCTGAAGGACATTCCGATTTGCAGCCCTTGCATCCGACGCAGAGATCCAGAATATCATAAATCTCCCTGTGATCCCATGGATCAGATCCTTCCCTTCCGAGAAACTCCCTGAATATATTCGCACGTGCTCTTGTGCATTTATCCTCATCCATTGTCGCCATGTAGGTCGGGCACATCGTGCCTCCGATAGTCAGCGATTTACGGCAGTCGCCCGAACCGTTGCACTTTTCAGTAGCTCTTTTTATGCCATCGGTGGACGAAAAATCATATATCGTTTCAATGTTGGCAGTAACCGCACCCGGCTTATACCTCAATGAAGTGTTCATCTTGGGAGTATCAACAATCTTTCCCGGATTCAGTATGTTTTCCGGATCCCATGAAGCTTTAACTATTTTGAGGAGATTATAGTTCTCTTCGCCCAGGATCAGAGGAATGAATTCACCCCTTAGCCTTCCGTCACCATGCTCGCCGCTGAGGGAGCCACGGTATTTTTTTACAAGTCTGGCAGTCTCGAGGCCGATAGTCCGGAACAGCTCAACATCGGCCGGATCCTTGAGGTTAAGGACAGGCCTTATGTGGAGTTCTCCAGTCCCTATGTGTGCATGATAAACAGAATCCTTGCCATACCTGGCAAGAAGCTTTGCGAAATCATCCATATATGCTGGAAGGTCCTCAACTTTTACAGCCGTATCCTCAACAAGGGAAACTGTTCTTCCGTCTCCCTTCATGTTTCCAAGAACTCCAAGCCCGGCTTTTCTAAGATCCCAAACCTTTGACATATCCTTTCCTCTGACAACAGGATACGAATAGCCATATCCTTCCTTCCGGAGGGCCTTTATCAGATCATTTGTAACTGCTTCAACCTCCTCCTCAGTGTCCCTTGCAAATTCAACCATGGTAATTGCCCCGGGATCGCCATCAAGAAAGAACCTGTTCCTTTTCTGGCTCAGATTGTCTTTGGTAAGCTCAAGTATCCTGTCATCTGTCAGTTCAACTGCAGAAGGCTTGAATTTCAGTGCCACCAGGTTGGCAAGAAAAGCTTCATCCCTGTTCCTGTGATGGATGCATACAAGTGTTTTGAATGGAGGAGGAACAGGTACAAGGTTTAGTTTAATTTCGGTTATTACGGCGAGGGTACCTTCAGAGCCGGCCAGAAGCCTGCAGAAGTTGAACTCCCTGTCTGAATTATTATTGAATATTGTTGAATCGAGCAGGAGATCAAGGGCATATCCTGTATTCCTTCGGGGTATGGCCGGATCAGGATATCCTTCCCTGATGTTCTTTTGATTTTCAGGATCTTCAAGTATCTTCCTTATGGTTCTGTAAATTTCGCCTTCAAGACTTTGCTTTTCACATCTTTCTTCGAATCCCTTTTTGTCGACCGGACCGAAAACAGCTTCACTGCCGTCGCTCAGAACAGTATGGAGCTCAATTGTGTGATCACGTGTCGATCCGTAAATAAGTGAGTGTGACCCGCATGAGTTGTTTCCGACCATTCCTCCGATATTGCACCTGTTCGATGTGGATGTTTCGGGACCGAAAAAGAGACCATATTGCCGGAGATGCATATTGAGTTCATCCAGAACAACTCCAGGTTCAACCCTTACCCACCTGTCTTTCTCATTGACTTCAAGAATTCTGTTCATATATCTTGAAATGTCGACGATTATTCCATTGCTTACTACCTGTCCGGCAAGGGATGTTCCTGCTGCCCTTACGGTTATTCCTTTCTTTTCAGCACGGGCAAAAGCAATGATCTTCTTAATATCCTCCTTGCCTTTGGGCCGGACCACAGCTATTGGTTCTTCCTTGTAATCGGATGCATCTGTTGAATATATTGTCCTTGTGATCAGATCATATTTAAGATCACCTTCAATTTCTTTTTTAAGTTCTTCCAGCTTTGTCAGGAAATGATCCATCAGTCTATTTTTTTTGAAGCCCCTAATTTAGGAAATGATTTTTTTGTTCCAGTCAATCCGTTGGTAATGGGCAGCAAATTTTTTATCAGAAACAGCAATTATGCAAATATATATGATAATAACAGGCCAAAAATCGGACTTTTTTTTCTTACATTTAGAGCCTGATAATATAAATTTTAAATTATTGAAATACAATGGAATTAATAGATCGTATCAAGCTTAACGCCAAAAAACATAATATGCGTATCGTTCTCCCGGAAGCATATGAGGAAAGAAATATCAAGGCTGCCGATATTGCAATTGAAGAAGGTCTTGCCAGGATAATTCTTCTGGGTGATCCTGCTCAGATTGCAGCACATGCAAAACAACTCGGACTTAAAAACATCGAAAAGGCAACAATAGTTGATCCGAAATCGCATGAGAAAAAGGATCATTATATAAATATGATGGTTGAGCTGAGAAAGAGCAAGGGGATGACAAGGGAAGAGGCATCAAAGCTTATTGAGGATCCGTTGTACCTTGGCGTGCTGATGATCAAGAACGGAGATGCTGATGGCGAGGTCTCAGGAGCTGATCATGCAACCGGAGATGTTCTTCGCCCGGCTTTCCACTATGTAAAGACAGCGCCCGGAATTTCAGTCGTTTCAGGAGCTTTCATAATGATATTGCCTGATAAGAATCACGGGGAGGATGGCATACTCATTTTCGCCGATGGAGCGGTACATCCGAATCCTACTGATAAGGAGCTTGCTGAGATTGCTGTTGCAACCGGTCATACTGCAAGGGCAATAGGCGGCTTTGAACCGAAGATCGCAATGTTAAGCTTTTCAACAAAAGGAAGCGCCAAACATGAGATGGTAGATAAAGTAGTGAACGCTACCAAAATAGCCCAGCAGATGGCTCCCGATCTGATGATCGAAGGTGAGCTTCAGGGCGATGCTGCACTTGTCGAGGCGATCGGACAGAAGAAAGCTCCCGGAAGCAAGATTGCCGGGCATGCCAATGTGTTGATATTCCCCGATCTGAACTGCGGCAACATTGCATACAAACTTGTTCAGCGGCTTGCCAACGCTGAAGCCATAGGCCCGATACTTCAGGGGATGGCGGCCCCTATCAATGACCTGTCGAGGGGCTGTTCAGTCAGCGACATAGTGAGTATGATTGCAATCACAGCGAATCAGGCTGCAGGAAGAAAATAATACATTAGAAATTAATATACATTTTTTTATGATTATCCTTGTTCTAAATTGCGGAAGCTCCTCGATCAAGTACCAGCTGTTCGATATGGGCGAAGAGAATAAACTTCTGGCGAAGGGGCTTCTCGAACGTATTGGTTTAAATGATAGTATTTTAACTCATAAACCTACCGGCGGTGAGCCATATAAGGTAATAAATGACATACCCGATCATACTACCGGAATTAACCTTGTGATGGGTGTCCTTACTGACAAAAGGCACGGTGTAATTAAAGATATCAGGGAGATAAAGGCCGTCGGACACAGGGTGGTCAACGGCGGTGAAAGTTATAAGGAAAGCGTTCTGATAGATAATGAAGTGAAAAGGCAGATCGAAATAAACAGTGAACTGGCACCCCTTCATAACCCGGCAAACCTGAAAGGTATCCTTTCTGTGGAAAAGCTTATCCCCGGCGTCCCCCAGGTAGCGGTTTTTGATACGTCATTTCATCAGACCATGCCTGATTATGCTTATATGTACGCACTTCCGTATGAATACTATGAAAAATACAAGATAAGGAAATACGGGTATCATGGCACCAGTCATAAATTCGTAGCCTCGAAGGCAGCAAGACTGATCGGCAAGGACATGAAAGACCTTAACATAATCACTTGTCACCTGGGAAACGGAGCTTCGATTACTGCAATTCAGAAAGGGAGGTCGATCGACACTTCGATGGGCTTTACCCCTGTCGACGGACTCATTATGGGAACAAGAACTGGAGAAATTGATCCGGGTGTTTTGATCTATATAGCAGATAAAGAGCATCTTAATGTTACAGGTGTTAATAACCTGATAAATAAAAAGAGCGGAGTGGCAGGAATATCAGGACTGTCATCCGACATGCGCGACCTGGAGGTAGCTTATGCCGAAGGCAATGAAAAGGCAATCCTTGCATTGAATATGTATGCTTATAAAGTGAAGAAATATATTGGTTCGTATATCGCAGTTCTCAACGGACTCGATCTGCTGGTTTTCACGGGAGGAGTAGGAGAGAATGATCATAAAATGAGGGCGATGATATGTTCAGATATGGAATCGCTCGGGATTATTTTTGACTTTGAGGCAAACAGCGGCGTAAGGGGGAAAGACCTGATATTATCAAAACCCGAATCAAAGGTCACTGTAATGTGCATTACTACAGATGAAGAGTTTGTCATAGCTTCTGATACCAAATATATTGTTGAACACCAAACGGTCTGAATTCATTCACGTACTTATTTGAAATATTATGGTACTTAAAAGTCTATCCGATCTTAAAGGCATAGTAACAGGGAAACCTCCCAGGAAGCTTGTTCTTGCAGCAGCGCAGGATCAGCATTCGCTGGGTGCTGTTATCAGGGCCTGGGAGGACCGAATTGTCGAACCGATACTTGTAGGTGACAAAGAGGTAATCCAGAATATCTGTTATGAAAACGGCTACAATTTTACAGGATTG
>JAAYUS010000256.1 GCA_012517605.1 Bacteroidales bacterium | reverse complement strand
GGAGATACAGAAGAGCATGTACCCTTCGATAAAACTTCTCAACACAAACATTGACGCCCAGATGATGTGGCTGACAAAAAATCCCGAGGACTACGGAGTGATAGTCGCCGGCAATATGTTTGGTGACATCGCTTCGGATGCTTTCGCAGGTCTTATCGGAGGTCTTGGTTTTGCATGCAGCGCCCAGTTCTCAGAGGACGGAATTGCAGTCTTCGAACCAACTCACGGGTCAGCTCCAAAATATGCCGGATATAAAGTGCCGATTGTCAATCCGATAGCAATGATCGAATCGGCCTGTATGATGCTCGATTATATTAATGAAAAGGGAATAGCTGAAAAGATAAGGAAGGCGATCGCAGAGGTTATTCTGGAAGGTAAGGTCAGGACATATGATATGATGAAGATGCAGGGAAGCCCTGATGTTGTGAATAACGGAGCAGCTTCAACGATTCAGATGACAGATGAGATTATTTCCAAAATAAGAAAATAAACAGTAACAGTATGAATGATGAGGTAAAAAAACTCTGGCCAGAGCTTGAATGGATAAAGGATGAATCGCTCAGGGAGAAGACTGCCAAAACATGGGAAATTGCACTTCAGAAGAGCGCCCTGAAGCCGGCAGATCTTGAAAAAATCCCTTTTACCCTGCTGTGCGGGCCTGACCTGAAAGTAACCTTCATGGATCATAAGAGATGTGTTGTACATATTGCCAGGGCCAGCGGCGAAAAGATGAACAAATTCTTTGGCAGGGATCTTCCTGTGAATATGGACGTGTTAATAGCAGGTGCCATTCTGGCGGATGTAGGCAAACTGCTTGAATATGAACTTGATTCTGGCGGAAAAGCAGTTCAGGGGAAATATGGCCAGTATCTGAGGCACCCTTTTTCAGGAGTCTCCCTGGCTGAGGAATGCGGAGTACCTCCCGAGGTGTGTCATATAATTGCGGCACATGCCCATGAAGGCGACCTTGTCAAGCGCACAACCGAAGCCTATATTGTCCATCATGCCGACTTTATGACTTTTCTTCCTTTTAAAAGCCGGCTTTAGCCAAGTTTCATCTTTTCTATCTCCTCGATATTCCTCTCGTTGCTGACGTCCTTGGCATCAGGAGTATACAGGTATTCAATAAGATCCTTGTATTTGTCCATTATTTTACCTCTTACAATCTTCATCGTCGAGTTCATAAGGCCGTTTTCTTCGGTGAACCCTTCTTCAAGGATTCCGATTGCAACAGGAAGCCATCTTTGCGGGAACATATGCCCGTATTTACCGTTTGTCCGGTATTCATTAACCTCATTTTCGAGCAGGGTGGTTATAGCCCTCTTCCCTTCGTCAGAATCTGCAGTAAGATTCTTTTCCTCAAGATATCCTTTAAGGGCATGCTGGTTCGGCACTACAAGCGCCACCGTGTAAGGTTTCTGATTGTTGTAAAGCATGCACTGGTCAATATATTTTGACTGTTCCGTTATTGCTTCTTCAATCCCTTCAGGGCTGAATTTCTCACCGTCATCTGCAATGAGAAGGCTCTTGAACCTTCCGAGAACATAAAGGTAGCCGTCTTCAGTCATATAACCCATGTCTCCGGTATACAGCCATCCATCTTTGATTGTCTCACGGGTTGCAGACTCATTTTTCCAGTATCCGTGCATTACATTGCCGCCCTTGATAACGATCTCTCCCTTCTGTCCGACAGGCAGTTCCTTACCGTCATCATCACATATCTTAAGATCCATATTGTTTACAAGAACTCCCGACGATCCCAGCCTGTGACGTCCGGTCGAGTTTGACGAAATAACGGGAGAGGCTTCACTTAAGCCGTATCCCTGGTACATTGGAATGCCCAGCGCATAAAAGAACCTCTGGAGCTCAATATCAAGCAGTGCGCCGCCACCAATGAAATAATCAAGCTCTCCGCCGAAGCTCTCGCGGATCTTGCTGAATATTATCCTGTCATAGAGGCTTATGAGCGGCTTTTTCAGTTTCTGAATACCTTTTCCCTTATTCCATCCTTCCTTGTTATAAGAATAGGAGATCTTCAGGGCATGGTTGAAGAGCATTTCCGTAAGTCTGCCTTTTTCTTTTATTCCTTTTTCGATGTTCTTCCTGAAATTCTTTGCAATGGCAGGAACGCTCATCAGCAGGTTTGGTCTGATTTCCTTCAGGCATCCGGGAAGATTCCTAAGGGTTTCCATAGGTGTTTTCCCGGTTTTTACTGATGCGATGCTTGCACCTTTTCCCATGAAGGCATATATTCCGCAGGTATGGCCGAATGAATGATCCCATGGAAGTATCAGGAGCGTCTTGTAGAATGACGGTATATCCATCAGACTGTATGACTGATAAACATTTGTGACATAATTCCCGTGGGTCAGTATTATCCCTTTCGGATCCGCGGTTGTACCCGATGTATAGCAGATATTTGCAAAGTCAGACGGTTTTATGCCTGATTTTATTTCTTCGAATTTTGCCTTGTTTTCAGGAGATTCCAGCCACTCCCTTCCAATCTTCCTTACCTCATTGAAGTGTATTTCCTTATCCGAATATTCCTCCTGGGTATCAAAGTGCACTATCTTTTTAATTGTCTTGCATTCGTCTATTATCTGTTTCAGTTTCTGGGCCTGGATATTTGATGTCAGTACCATTTTTGATTCCGAATGATTAATCCGGAACTTTATCTCCGGGGGTGTAAGCTTAACTGAAAGCGGAACATTGACGGCACCTGTGTACAAAATGCCAAGTTCCCCTATCACCCAGCTGTTCCTTCCTTCGGAGATAAGACTTATACGATCTCCTTTTCTGACTCCCAGACTTAAAAGCCCGGCTGCGAATTCACATACCTGTTTATGGGTTTCTTCATAGGTAGTACCCTCATATTTATCCTGAGGCTTTTCCCACAGATAAACATTACTGCTATACTTTTCAACACTTTCTTCGAAAAACTGTATCAGGGATTTCATCAGATAAAGGTTTTTGTTTAAAATGAGTAATAGGTTAAGTCAATTTATGAATATGCCAATATACTAATTTTGTACAACTTATCTTCTGCTGCAGAAATTGAAGACCGTAAAATGCCATGCCATATGATCTTAATGATATGCCCGGATATCAGGTTCATCTGAAAATTGTGGCATTGCGGTCGGGACCGACTGAAACAATTGTTATGGGTAATCCTGTCTGGTCTTCAATAAATCCTATGTATTTTCTGAGGTTCAGCGGCAAGTCAGGGTATTGCCTTATACCCGTGATATCTTCACTCCATCCATCGAGTTCGGCATAAACCGGTTCTATATCAACATTGTTATCAAATGGTATTTCAGCCTGTGTTTTCCCAGCAACCTTGTAAGATGTACAAACCCTGACTGTTTTAAATCCCGACAGAATATCTGATTTCATCATGAAAAGCTTTGTAACGCCATTTATCATTATGGCATATCTGAGTGCCGGCAGATCGAGCCAGCCGCACCTTCTCGGGCGGCCTGTCGTGGCTCCGAATTCACTGCCTTTTTTTCTTAAAAGTTCTCCGGTTTCTTCCTTCAGTTCGGTAGGGAACGGTCCGCTGCCAACACGCGTACAGTATGCCTTGAATATCCCGAACACTTCACCGATTTTCCCGGGTGATATGCCAAGGCCGGTGCAGGCTCCGGAGCTTATTGTACTTGATGATGTAACGAACGGATATGATCCGAAGTCGAGATCGAGCATGGTACCCTGAGCTCCTTCAGCAAGAATCTTTTTTCCCTGTGATAAAAGATTGTTTAAAAGGTATTCGGTGTTTTCTATCCTGAATTTCTTCAACAGCTCGATGCCTTCAAACCAGCCCTTTTCATACTCCTTTAAATCATATGCCAGGTTGTAATTTGAGAGTATCATCAGGTGGGCTGACCTGTGCTCTTCGTAAAGCTTCATGAAATCGGGATTTAGGATATCACCTATTCTCAATCCGTTCCTGCCGGCTTTGTCGGTATATGCCGGACCTATCCCTTTCAGAGTTGATCCGATCCTGAGATTTCCCTTGTGGTTCTCATATGCTGCATCGAGTATCCTGTGAGTCGGAAGGATAAGGTGGGCTTTTGCTGACAGGATAAGCCTTCCTGCCAGCTCTTCAACTGTTGGTCCGAGATTTTCTATCTCGCATTTGAAAACTGCCGGATCGAGCACTACCCCGTTGCCTATTATATTAAGTTTTTCCGGGTGAAATATTCCTGATGGTATAAGATGAAGAACATGTTTTACATTATTGAATTCCAGTGAATGCCCGGCATTCGGACCGCCCTGGAAACGGGCCACGACATCATAGGCGGGACAAAGGGCATCAACGACCTTGCCCTTTCCCTCATCTCCCCATTGAAGGCCTAACAAAATATCAATCTTCATTTTAAATTTTATGGATAATAAAAAACAGGCTCCAAGTTACAAAATAATCCGGTTGAAAAGTTATTTCCTGCCCTGATCCTTAAGATTACCGTAAATATAAAGCGAATGATACTGCGGTTCGAAGTTATAAAGGCTGCTGGCGGTGCGGATTATCTCCTCTATCCTTGGATCGCAGAATTCGATTACCTTTCCTGATTCGATATCTATCAGATGATCGTGCTGACCGCATTGATAGGCGCGTTCAAACTGAGCCATGTTTTTGCCGAACTGATGTTTCACAACAAGGTTGCAGTCGAGAAGCAATTCTATTGTGTTGTACAAAGTCGCCCTGCTTACCCTGTAATTTTTGTTCTTCATGAAGATATAAAGAGATTCGATATCGAAATGCCCGGTTCTCGAATATATCTCATCCAGAATGGCATACCTTTCGGGTGTCTTCCGGTGACCTTTTCTTTCCAGATACTCTGTGAATATCTGTTTTACCGTCGACCTGGTATCATCGTTAATCATATCTGGTCTAATTAAAAATAACGACAAATATATTGATTTTTAATCTGGATGTAAAGGATTAAAGGATTTAAGCCTCATCCGAAAAATCCTCTACTCTTCTTATTGTGTCGATTCCCTTGACATTTGATATTTTGAGTATCAGGTTGTTAAGGTCCTGTGTGTGATGAACATACAGGTCGATGGTGCCTTCGAATATGCCGTCTTTAACACTTATGTTAATATTTGTCATATTGACCTTAAGCTCCGATGAGATGATATTGGTAATGTCGTTAACCATTCCAATCCTGTCGACTCCGGTCATGCTTATCCTTGCAAGAAATGATACCAGTTTGTGTATGGCCCACCTGACTGCAATGATCCTGTTCCCTTCATTTGACATTATCCTTATTGCCACAGGGCATTTGGGTTTGTGGATTATTATCGAACCTTCAGGTGAACGATAGCCAATAACCTCATCTCCGGGGATTGGGTTGCAGCACCTTGCTATTTCATACGATTGTTCTGCATTCTCGACATTCTCTCTAAGAAGGAATGGCGAAGACGGATCTATTTTGCCTTCTTTTGCCTCTTCTTCATCCTTCTTTTCCTTACGTGATCCGAGAAGCTTCAGTTCCCAGTATTTTATAACATTTTTCGAAGGACTTTTTCGTATTATCTTTTTGAGGTTTTCAAGGTTTATGGTGCCAAGTTCGATCCCGGAATACAGTTCATCCTTGTTGAGCACATCGTATGAAAGCATTATTTTCTTCAGGATCTCGGTATTAGGGGAAACTCCAAGTTCAGCAAGTTTTGCCTCCAGAATCTCCATTCCTTTCTGGATCCTGTTTGTCGATTCGGTTTTGAGCGCATTTTTGATCGCTTCCTTGGCCTTGGGGGTTCTGACAAATGACAACCATTCCTTTTCAGGTTTGGCAATATCAGAAGTTATTATTTCGACCTGGTCGCCGCTCATCAATATTGCACTTATGGGGTTGAGCTTATAGTTTATCTTGGCCCCGATGGCCTTATTGCCTATTTCTGTATGGATCTCATACGCGAAATCGAGGGCGGAGGCTCCTTTGGGAAGACTTACCAGGGTTCCTTTGGGAGTGAATACCATAATCTCAGATGAGAAAAGGTTCATTTTGAATTCATCAAGGAATTCGATGGGATCCTCAAGCGGATTTTCCAGCATCATCCTGATCTGCTTGATCCATTTATCAAGTTCGGTTTCAGGGGTGTTATCCCCCTTGTACTTGTAATGTGCGGCATAACCACGTTCTGCTATCTCATCCATCCTTCGGCTTCTGATCTGGACTTCAACCCAGTGTCCTTCAGGTCCCATGACAGTAACATGAAGTGCTTCATATCCGTTTGGTTTTGGACGGCTTATCCAGTCGCGCAGCCTGTCGGGCTTGGGGAGATACGAATCGGTGATTATTGAATAAATATTCCAGCATGTTGTTTTTTCCGGTATTCCGGGTACAGGCTCGAATACAATCCTGACAGCAAGAACGTCATAAATCTCTTCGAAAGGGACATTTTTGGCCTGCATCTTCTTCCAGATGGAGAAAATTGATTTCGGCCGGCCGCTTATATCGAATACGAGTCCTGATTCTTTAAGCTTATTTATTATCGGAAGGCTGAATTTATTGATGAGGGAATAGTATTTTTTCTCCCCGTGCTTCAGCTTTGACGAAATCTCCTCATAAATGACCGGCTGGCGGTATTTGAAGCTCAGATCCTCGAGTTCGCTCTTTATTGCATATAATCCCAGCCTGTTGGCAAGAGGTGCATACAGGAAGATCGTTTCGCCGGCCACTTTCATTTTCTTGTTCTCAGGCATCGAATCAAGGGTCCTCATGTTATGGAGCCTGTCGGCGATCTTGATGAGAATGACTCTCAGGTCATCGGAAATTGTAAGCAGCATCCTCCTGAAATTCTCTGCCTGCATTGAGGATGATGAACCTTTGTTGTAGGTACCGGAGATCTTTGTAAGTCCGTCGATCAGGGATGCAATTTTGGGTCCGAATTCCTTTCTTATGTCATCGAGCGAATAGCCTGTATCCTCAACAACGTCATGAAGCAGGGCTGCAGCTATAGATTTTGCCCCGAGCCCTATTTCCCTGTTGACAATTCCTGCGACACATATTGGATGGATAATGTACGGCTCTCCCGATTTCCTGCGCATGTTCCAGTGGGCCTCATTAGCGATCCTGAAAGCTTTTTCAATGAGCTCCCTGTCGCCCGGATTGTTACAGCGCAATAAATTATTTATCAGTGAATTGTATTCTTCCTGAATACGCTTATTATCCTCCTCATCAAAAATATCCTTGCTCCCCATAAATATTCACTGTATTCTTGTGCTTTCTGCAAAGATAGCTTTATTACTATAAATTTTAAAAGCAGTTTGCAACATCTGACCGTGCTGCTTTTATCTCCTTATTAAAGTAACAGTTCCTGTCCGGGAAATGTTCTTCCCCGAAGGTGTTTTAATGCTCAGGAACCATAAGTATACACCTTCATTAACCATATCCCCGGCTTTATCCCTGCCATCCCATGATTCCAGAAATGCAGTGGTGTCAAAAATGATTTTACCCTGCCGGTCGGTTATCACCAGCCTGTATTCAACAGGAGTGTATGTCAATACAGGTTTGAAAAGGTCGTTTTTCAGATCGCCGTCGGGAGTGAATACATTTGGTACTGTAACAGTCTCATTTATAGTAACACAACTAATATTCGACCTGGTTTCCCCCTGTATGCCGTGAGGATTGCCGGTTTCTGAGGCCGTTACGTAAAAACAGACCCTTCCATTTCTTAAGGTGTACATTATGTCAGGTATGCTGATGGAAAATGTCGTGTCAACTGGTCCTGCTGAAGATATTTCTGAGAATCCATTACCGGCATCCATATAAATCCTGTACGATGAAACGGTTCCTTTCCATTCTCTGTACCTGTTCCAGGCAAGCAGTATTTCATTTCCTTCTGTTTTGTTTTGTAGTATCATGCCTGACGCAACGTTTGAGTATGCTGCCTTTATATTGCAGGAGTTGATTGCCGCAAGTCTGTAAAAGTACACGGTGTTCTTCACGACAGTCTTGTCGGTGTAGGAGACATTGTCAGCATCAGCTTTACTGATCTGTGCGATCTGCTGAAATGTCCCGGAAAAACCCTGTCGTCTTTCGACAGAGAAAAGATCTGTTTCGGAGGTGGGATCGATGGTGAACGACAGTGAAATTTCATCATTATCGTTAACCGTGGCATAATCGGCATTTATCCATCTGGGAATTTTCTGCACCATCACGCTGACGCAGGCTTTGTTAGATACCGATTTAAGCCCGTTCTGAAGGTTTGCCCCGACTGTAAAACAATAGTCCGAACCGGATGAAATATTGCCGAAAAGGAACTCCGTGGTTTCCGCAGAAGTATGTCCGGCAAGGTAGTATGCACCGGAATTGACTGAAACAAGGATATCATATCCAGTTACTTCTGAGGGTAATGAAGGATATTTGTTCCATTTCAGGACTATCCTGTTATTGCAGGTATCTGTAAGGGAATTTGCATAAATAGTGCCAAGCTCATTTGAAAGAGGACTAATGTTGCCGGAATAGTCAATTGCTGCCACAACATATGATTCACTATAATAGCTTGTTCCCTGCCGTACTGCAGAGTATGAAGTGGCATGGGGATCAAAAATTGTGTCAATAGCATAACCTTCGCCGTCTTTATAAAGATAAACGACATAACCTGCCACATCAGGAGAGGGACTGGCTATCCAGGTCATTACAGTCTGGCCGTTTGCAGGATTTATTGTAACAAGTGTGAATTCTGGTGATTCAGGCGGATCCTCGTCAGCCTGACCGGCAACCTTCAGGGTAAATGTCAGAAGAAAGATCAGAGGAAAAAGCATTGCCCTTTTCATTTCATCCTGCTGTTATTTCATGAAGGTCGTCAATATTGTAATACAGGTTTGCAAGCCTCATTATTTCTTCAGGACCAATGGTTTTTACAGTTTCCATCATTCTGTTGAAATAGCTGAAATCGAGACCGAACTCCCAAACTGCCTTAAAACTGTCGGCTATTGCGAAGGGACCGTCGAACATCCTTACCATCTCTCCCGACATGTAATTCCTTACTACTTCCAGTTCATCATTTTTAACAGGCTCTTTCTGAAGGATGCTTATCTCCCTGTAAATTTCATTTATCGCACTGGTGCAGTATTGTTTTCCTGTTTCAGTTGATATCACCTTATATCCCGACTGGTCAAGGGAAGTTACTGAAGAATGAATTCCATATGTATAACCTTTGTCTTCCCTAATGTTTTTCATGAGTCTGGAGCCGAAATATCCCCCCAGGATTGTATTGAGTATTTTTAGTCCGGGATAATCCGGATGCCGCTTGTTTATGGTTGCTGATCCTATCCTTATTGCAGTCTGGACTGCTTCCGGCTTTTCAATATGAATTTTACCGGCATCCGAAACATTTATGATATTCAATGAATTTCCGGCCGGCAGTTTGGAATCAGAGAAGCTTCCGAAATGCTTTTCGAAAAGATGAGGTGTATCCTCATGTATCTTTCCCGATATTATGGCAGCCATATTCCGGGGTGTATAGTATTCAGAATGAAAGTCCCTCACGAGTGCAGGGGTGATTGCTTCAAAATCCTTTTCTTTTACCGGCCGTCCGTATGGATGATTGCTGCCGAACACCGATTCGAAGAAACTGTCGCTTGCAATATTCTGGACCTTTTCCCTGGAGATCCTGTATCCGGCAAGCCTTTTTTTCATCATGAGGCTCAGTTCCTTTTCGGGAAAGACGGGGCGGAAAAGTATCTCGCCGGCCAGTTCCATCGCTTTTTCAATGTGCCTGTTCAGGAAGAGCATGTTAAGACTTGCCGAGTCCCTGTCGGCTGAAAGATTCTGAAAGATACCGTAAAAGTCGAGTGTGCTGTTAAGTTCTTCGGCGGTATAATTCAATGTTCCTTCAGCAAGCATCATATTAGTAGTGCCAGCCAGAAGGGGAATGGTTTCCCTTGCCATGCCTGCCTTAAAAACAAACTCTATCCTTGCAACATCCTCGCTGCCTGCATCTATCATGAAAAGCGAAATGCCATTCTTTAAAACTCTGTTTTCAACGGGTACACCTGTTATCGCACTGACAGGTTTAACCGGCGGCTGTTTCGTCCTGAAATTATCCATTATTCGGCAGGTTTGTCTGACAGGTAATACAATGTTGAACAATTAGCTGGTCTGAAATATCTTATGGCGCTTTCTGAGACCATTTGTTTTGTGACTTTTCTGTACCTGGCAACATCAGTGTTTATCATGTCAGCGTTTCCAAGTAATTCATAAATGCAAAGATTCATTGCCTTATGAAGGATATTTGTATTTGATAGTACAGTCGACGTTTCGTACCGGTTCCTGACTTTTTCCATTTCGGTATCTGAAACCGCTCCGTCCTTTAACTCATCAACGACCTTTATCAGCTCATTCTCTGCTGTTTCAATATCGACTCCCTTCATTATCTTCCCGCTAATGACAGCAAGCCCGGGATCAAAGTCAGATGTAATATATGCATTTATTTCACTGAAAAGATTAAGGTTCCTGACCAGCCTGTTATAAAGTCTTCCCGATTCGCCTCCTGCGAGGAGGTCGGTCAGAAGGTCGAGCGTATAAAAGTCATCGGCTGTCCTCGGACCGATATGCCAGGCTTTATAAAGTGCATCTGAAGGAACATTCCGCCTCACAGTTATTTCCCTTGGCTTTTCCTGTTCAGGTTCCCGGGGAAGGATTCTGGCATTTACATGCCTGCCGGGGATTGAACCGAACCATTTATCTGCAAGGTTAAATGCCCATGCAGCATCAATGTTTCCGGTAATTGAGAGGATGGCTTTCTGCGGTGCATAGTTTCTATTGAAAAACTGCCTGACATTCTCATTTGTGATTTTCTCAATATGTGAAATGTCCATCCCGATTGTGGGCCATCTGTAAGGATGTATAGTATAGGCCAGAGAACGCAGAATAAGCATTACATCACCATATGGCTGATTGAGATATCGCTGCCGGAATTCCTCAATGACCACGTTTTTCTGGATTTCCGTTTTCTTCTGCGTAAAATCCGGGTCAAGCATCCTGTCAGATTCAAGCCAGAAAGCGGTTTCTATGTTTTCAGATGGTATTGTAAGATAATAATTTGTAATGTCATTATTCGTGAAGGCGTTGTTGTCTCCTCCTGCAAGCTGGAGAGGTGTGTCATACTCAGGGATATTGGCCGAACCACCATACATGAGATGTTCCAGAAGATGGGCAAGGCCCGTGAGATCAGGATCCTCATCCTTCGATCCTGCATCATAAAGAATGTTCATGGCTACAAGAGGCGTCGACCTGTCTTCATGCACAATAACCCTCAATCCATTGTTAAGAATGAACTTTCTGAATTCTATCATAAACGGGAATATGTCAAAAAGACAAACTTAGTAAAATAAAGGTAAGCTTTGTTATTGTTTTTATATTTGCAGGGTTATGTTCGTAAGCAGGAAACTCAAAAATTCTCTTGTCAGATTTCTGGTTGAACCTGGCCAGACGAGGCTGGTTTATCTCCTCAGCTTTCTGGTGGGTTTGTTGAGCGCCCTGGCTGCTGCGGTACTCAAAAATGCCATAGTCTTTACAAACAGGCTTCTTACCCATGGGATTACACCGGAATCGGAAAGCTATTTCTATCTCATTTACCCGGCAGCCGGAATGTTGCTGACAGTACTTTTTGTAAAATATATTGTTAAGGATAACATAAGTCATGGAGTCAGCAGGGTCCTTTATGCAATATCAAGGAAAAAAAGCAAGCTCAGGACGCATAATACATGGACATCAATTGTTGCCACAACACTGACAATTGGTTTCGGAGGTTCTGTGGGAGCTGAGGCGCCCATTGTCCTGACAGGCTCATCGATCGGTTCTGCCCTCGGCAACTATTTCAGGCTGAATTACCGCAACGTCACACTTCTTATCGGATGCGGCGCTGCCGGTGCAGTGGCCGGAATTTTCAAGGCTCCTTTAGCAGGGATAGTTTTTACGCTTGAAGTTCTTCTGCTCGATCTCACTATGTCGTCGATTGTTCCATTAATGATCTCGGCAGTTACGGCAGCAACTGTGGCATATTTCCTGATGGGTGAAAAGGTGCTCCTCTCTTTCTCAGTCGTTGAAGCCTTTAATATTAAGAACATTCCCTGGTATCTTGTACTTGGTATCATTACAGGACTGGTATCTGTACTTTTTTCAAAGACCACACTCTATCTTGAAAGACAGTATTCAAAGATCAGGAACACCTATGTCAGGCTTATCACAGGGGGTGCAGCTTTAGCTCTTCTGATTTTCTTTTTCCCTCCTTTCTACAGCGAAGGATACGACACTATCAGGGAACTCCTGGAAGGCCGTTCACTGACTGTCTTTGAGAACTCTCCCTTCAGCGGGTTTGGCGGCACATTTGCTGTTTACATGCTTTTTTTCATTGGACTTGTATTGCTGAAAGCAGTTGCAAGCAGTTCAACCAACGGGGCAGGAGGCGTTGGCGGTATTTTTGCCCCGACGCTTTTTACGGGAGGTGTCACCGGATTTGCCGTATATATCATATTAAACCAATTTGCGGGAATAGAGATTGCCGATAACCGGTTTGTACTTGTCGGCATGGCAGGGGCAATGGCAGGAGTGATGCATGCTCCCCTTACAGCCATCTTTCTTATTGCCGAAATAACCGGGGGATATGCCCTGCTGATCCCCCTGATCATTACTTCTACTATTTCCTATGTAACAGCCAGGGCATTCCAGTCCCATTCAATATATCATGTACAGCTTGCTGAAAAAGGAGAACTTATTACGCACGATAAGGACAAGGCCGTCCTTACACTTATGAACTGGAAGAGCGAAATAGAAAGGGATCTCATCAAGGTCAGGGCAAAAAACACATTGGGAGAGCTTGTAAAAGTAATATCCAAATCAAAAAGAAATATTTTCCCGGTTGTTGACCAGTACAATATTCTTGAAGGAGTTGTGCTTCTTGATGATGTAAGGGAGATAATGTTCAAAAGCGAGCTTTATGATACTGTTACCGTAAGGGAACTCATGAGGATACCTCCCTCTTATCTTGATGTCAGGGAAAGCATAGAGACAGTAATGGACACCTTCGAAAAGACCGGGGCATGGAACCTTCCTGTCCTTGACAATGGAATTTATGTAGGATTTATTTCAAAATCAAGGATATACGCAAAGTATCGGGAACTTCTTCTTCAGTTTTCAGAGGAATAGTTGGATCATCTTTGAAACAATTTTGATTTTAACGCTATATTTGTCCGAGGCAGCCATTCGCGGGAAGAACCGGAAGGCAGCCAGGACTTTTTGTTAACCTTCTCATTTACAGTAGTTAAATTATTCCAAAATGAATAGAGACAGCATTATATTTGACCTTATTGAAAAAGAGAAACAGCGTCAGCTGAATGGCATAGAGCTGATTGCATCTGAGAATTTTGTAAGCCCCCAGGTACTTGAGGCTATGGGATCGGTGCTTACGAACAAATATGCTGAAGGTTACCCGGGAAACCGTTATTACGGGGGATGTGAAATAGTTGACCAGACTGAGCAGATAGCCATCGACAGGCTTAAGCAGCTTTTTAATGCCGAATATGCAAACGTCCAGCCTCATTCGGGGGCACAGGCCAACATGGCTGTATTCATGGCTGTTATGAAGCCGGGAG
The DNA here is from genome assembly GCA_012517605.1 of Bacteroidales bacterium. GTDB lineage: Bacteria > Bacteroidota > Bacteroidia > Bacteroidales > VadinHA17 > LD21. The sequence goes on along the minus strand of JAAYUS010000256.1, from coordinate 884 downwards.
ATACATTCATGGGGCTTAATCTTGCACATGGAGGCCATCTCTCGCACGGGTCGCCTGTAAACTCTTCTGGAATACTGTACCGTCCCGTAGCATATAATGTAAGAGAAGACAATGGGCTTGTCGACTATGATATGATGGAAGAGCTTGCCCGCAGGGAAAAGCCAAAAATGATAATTGGTGGAGCTTCCGCATATTCACGGGAGTGGGATTATGAGAGGATGAGAAAAATAGCCGATGAAACAGGTGCAATATTTATGGTCGACATGGCACATCCTGCAGGGCTAATTGCAGCAGGATTGCTTAAAAACCCTCTTAAATATGCCCATATTGTTACATCCACAACCCACAAAACACTGAGGGGCCCGCGCGGCGGCATAATACTTATGGGTAAGGATTTTGTCAATCCATGGGGTATTACAACTCCCAAAGGCGAACCGAAAATGATGTCGGCTGTTCTTAATTCATCGCTGTTCCCAGGTGTTCAGGGCGGCCCGCTCGAACATGTAATAGCTTCAAAGGCAGTATCATTCGGTGAAGCTCTTTGTCCGGAATTCAAACAGTATCAGATGCAGGTTAAGAAGAATGCGGCAGTGATGGCTGAGGCTTTCATAAACAAGGGCTATAAGGTGGTCTCCGGCGGCACCGACAATCACCTGCTGCTTATTGACCTCAGAACAAAGTTCCCTGAAATTTCGGGGAAGAAAGTTGAGAACACCCTTGTACTTTCTCATATTACGGTCAATAAGAACATGGTTCCGTTCGACAGCCGTTCTCCGTTCCTTACGTCAGGACTCAGGGTTGGCACTCCGGCAATTACGACCAGGGGTATGAAGGAAGAACATATGGGCGTTATTGTTGAACTGATTGATGAGGTGATCTCAAAT
>JAAYUS010000052.1 GCA_012517605.1 Bacteroidales bacterium | reverse complement strand
ATAAACATTTACAATTTTCTCTTCGATTCATTCAAATATTCAAGGCTGGATGATCTTGGATACCTTATCGCCAGGATATTCATAAACCATGAAAATCAATATCTTGTTGAAGGGAAACGCCAGATGGGAATGCTCTTCTCGAATTACGGCAATGAAGCAATCAGCCGTAACGCGCTTCAGGTGATTATTTCAACAGCCGTTCAGTATTCACTCGAGTTTGACCTCCTTGTCCCGCCATACGACACAGTCAAAATTGCAACTGTTGGCCAGGCTGAAGCAAAAATCCAGCATTCAAGGGTAATAACAGGCAAACGTCTCGGGTTCCAGTTCAACTCTGACGATGTGCTGCTTAAAAATTCACATGAAACCTGAAAAGTATCATACCGGAATCCGGAAAATAATCAGTAACCTTTTCTTTTTCCCGGTATTACTTTCACTTTTCATATCATCATACTCACAGGCCAGCTCAGATCGGGATACAATCCGGAGAAGAACGGATATAATTAATCCGGTTTACATAAAAAATATTTATCCATTCCTGCAGGTTCCCTCCTTCAGGATTGAGAAAACGCCTGTTCCACCTTATAACTTTGATCTTACAAGGACAAGGAGTTTTCTCGACAGCCTGAAAACCAGGGCATCAAAATACAGCATTACCAGGAAATTGTTCGATTTTGTGATAGTGAACAAAGTATCAGGGACAGTCGGGAAAACTGAAAATGCAAGCGACGCCGTATTCCTTGCCTATTCAGGAAAGATAATCAGAAACATCACAATAAAGCGGCTTAATGTCTTTGGCACCGACATTGACAATCCTGATTTCTTCCTTCCCAACAGGACTGAAAAGCTGCTTAACAAGACTCACGTAAATTCCAACGAGAATTTAATCAGAAAATATCTTCTTTTTCATGAAGGTGATACACTGTCGCCGTTGACATTAAGCGACAACGAGAGGCTGCTCAGGAACCTGCCCTATATCGACGACGCCAGGGTGCTCGCCAAACAAGCAGAAGATGGCAGTGTTGACGTTTCGGTGATAACAAAAGACGTGTATTCACTTGGTGCCAGAGCCGATCTCAAAGGGATAAAAAAAGGATCGGTGTCGGTCTTCGATGAAAACATTTTTGGTACAGGCCAGGAATTCGGGATAGTGATACCATGGAATTCATTGTACCCCGATTCTCCGGGGTTCGGGGCAGGCTACAGGATCAACAATATAATGAGTTCTTTCGCGAATCTCGACATTTATTTTCATAACGGTCTTGGAAGAAGAACCTATGGATTCAACCTTTCCCGCGAGCTTGTAAGCTCAGAGACCAGGTTTGCAGGTGGAATTTCGGTAAGAAGAATGAGTATTTATGAGGATCGTGAAAGTCCGGTTGAGCCAGCTCCTGTAAAATACACTCTGCAGGATTACTGGCTGCAGAGATCATTCCTCCTGAACCGTGAATCTGTTTCGAGAATTGTAATCGGTGCAAGATATACAAACAATAACGTTTTCGACCATCCTTTCATTCTTCCAGAAACCTATTACAACCTTCAGAAGTACAAGCTGTTTCTCGGGTCAATATCATACAGCATGAGAAAGTTCTACAAGGCAAACCTTATTTACAGCTATGGCCGCACCGAGGATATTCCTGTCGGCGGATCCCTGAATTTTACAGTCGGAAGGGAGAACAATGAATTCAAGCTCCGGACATACATAGGGGGATCACTTTCAGTGGGTGAAACTCTGGGCGGATTAGGATATATCCAGTCTTCAGCCGGTGCAGGAACTTTTTTTAACGGCACCAGGACAGAACAGGGGGTATTCTCGATCAGGACAAGCTTTATTTCAAGACTTTACAATATAGGCAATTACAGGATAAGGAATTTCATTAAGGCCGATTACACAAGGGGATTCGACAGGTACAGGGACGAAAAATTATATTTCATAAAAAGGAACGGGTTTTCAGGATTCAGCAATGATTCCATCGGAAATGCCCAGCGGCTTGTAGTAGGCATCGAGTCTGTCCTGTTCAGCCCGGTAAATTTCTATGGTTTCAGGTTCGCAGGATATTTTTTCGCCGATGCAGGGGCACTTTACGGACTGAACGAAGGAATTGCCAGAGGTGTTTTCCTTTCTTCAGTCGGGATCGGGGTAAGGATCAGAAATGACAATCTTATCCTTAATACGTTCCAGATACGTTTTGGCTATTTCCCGAATCCTCCAAGATATTCCAACACCCAATCATTGTTGTTTTCAGGAGAACAGTTGCTTGAGCCTGTGACTTTTGAACCGCGGCCCCCTTCCCTGTTAAAGTATGAATAAAACGATCGACCCATGTCAATGCCTGATGAATTCCGGAGTTTTATACAAATCCATCACCTTGTTGAAAGTGATGGCAGGATACTTCTTGCGGTGAGCGGAGGTATCGATTCAATGGCAATGGCCCATCTTTTCCTGAGCATCGGAATGCGTCCCGGAATTGCACACTGCAATTTCAGCCTGAGAGCCGCCGAATCGGATATGGATGAGGAATTTGTCAGGGATTTTGCAAAACAGCATGACCTGCCTTTTTACAGTGTTCGCTTCAACACCAGGGAATATGCCCGCAACAGAAAGATATCAGTCCAGATGGCCGCAAGGGAATTAAGATACGAATGGTTTGAAAAAATAAGGAAGGCTTACCATTATGACCTTATCGCGGTTGCCCACAATCTTAATGATAATATTGAAACACTCCTTATAAACCTCACAAGAGGGACCGGCCTGACGGGTCTTTCAGGCATAAGACCCTCGGTCAATCATATTGTCCGGCCGCTTCTTTTTGCCACCAGGCAGAAGATCACCGAATATTGCAATGAGAACAGGATAGCATTCAGGGAGGACAGATCGAATGCCGGGACCAAGTATACAAGGAACAAAATAAGACATCTGGTTTTGCCCATCCTTAAGGAGATAAATCCTTCGGTTGAAGAAACACTGAATGAAACGGCGCAAAGGTTTGCCTCGCTTGATAAAATCATTGCCGGCCATGTTGATCAGCTGATCAGAACTACATCGGTGTCTTCGGGGGATACTACAATATTCAGTGTTAATAAATTAACAGAACTGAACCCCGACAGGGCCCTGCTTTTTGAGGTTTTCAGCAGGTATGGGATCACTGGATCCGGGTCATCTGGCCTGTTCGGATTACTGAAAGGCAGAACAGGAAAGATGCTTATCACGGAAACACACAGAATCGTGAAAAACAGGAATGAACTGATTGTTGGACCAGTCGCTCGAAGAGAATCATTTGATTACCTGATATCAAAACCTGTAGATCTGAATGATGTCCCCGGGATTATGTCAGCTGAAATAACAGACAGGGGAACTGATTTCATTATACCCTGCGAAAGTAATGTTGCATGCATTGATCTTGACAGGATCAGTTTCCCTCTTGTGATAAGAGGCTGGAAAAAGGGTGATTTCTTCTATCCTCTTGGAATGAACGGGAAGAAAAAGCTCAGCGATTATTTCACAGACAGGAAATATTCCCTTCCCGGCAAGGAAAATGCAAGAATTCTTGAGTCGGATGGAAAAATAGTCTGGATTCTTGGAGAAAGGCTTGACGAAAGGTTCAAAGTAACGTCTTCGACAACTAAGATCCTCTTGATCCGTTTACGGCCCTGTCGATCATCATAAGATCTGCAAGGGCGATTGCTGCTGCCGCCTCAATGATGACCGGCATCCGGAGGGCAATACAGGTATCGTGTCTGCCTTTGACCTTCAGCTCTGTCATTTTTCCCGTGCTGAAGTCGAGGGTATTCTGAGCCACCCCGGTTGACGAGGTAGGTTTGACTGCAACCCTGAACACTATTTCATTGCCGTTTGTAATTCCCCCGTTAATGCCACCTGCGTTGTTTGTGGATGTTTTACCTGTTGACTCAACAAAAGGATCATTATGTTCTGACCCGCGCATCAGAGCTGCTGAAAATCCTGATCCGAACTCTATTCCCTTTATTGCCGGCACAGAGAAAACTGCATGGCTTATTGCCGATTCGACAGAATAAAAGAAAGGTTCTCCGATGGCTTTCATCGGATTATGTACTCTGCATTCAATTATTCCGCCTATGGTATCATTGTCTGCAATCGCCTCATCAAGAGCCTTTCCGATATCAGTGCTTCCTCCGGCCGAGATCAGCTTTGCCTCTGTTTCAGCAGGCTTCAGGATTTTTTTTGCGATAACCCCTGCGGCAACATATCCCCATGTTATTCTGCCGGAGAAATGTCCGCTTCCCCTGAGATCGGCAAATCCCGAGTATTTAACCCCGGCCACAAAATCCGCATGTCCGGGCCGCGGAATATTTTTAAAATCATCATAATCTGAAGAGATCCTGTCGCTGTTCCTTGTTATGACAGTTATGGGCGAGCCTGTCGTGAATCCGTTGAATATACCGCTCAGGATCTCGGGTTTATCCGGTTCGTGTCTGTTTGTTGTGCCCCTGCTTCCGCTCTGTCGTCTTGAAAGATCAGGCATAAAATCATCGGGGCTGACCGGGATACCTGGAGGACAGCCATCAATAATCACTCCTATAGCATTTCCGTGCGATTCCCCGAAAAGCGATACCCTGAACACATTCCCAAAAGAGTTCATAAAAGATAGAATTAGTTTTTTGCTTTGCTTTGTCTGTAATATTCAACAACCTCTGCGAGCGGGATTTTTTCTGTAACAGCCTGTCCAATTCCCTCAATGAAGACAAAATGAATTTCATTGCCCGACTTTTTCTTATCATGCATTATGAGCTGGCTGACCTTGTCATACGGTATCTGGTGAGGCCGCAGAAGCCTGAATTTATGAAGAAGGGCAATGATCCTGTCGTGTTCTTCATCTGTAATATATCCACGTGCTAGCGAGAACCCGCATGAGAGTTCCATCCCGCATGCAACAGCATAACCATGCCTGAATGATTTGTACAGCTCAAGGGCATGACCGTATGTATGGCCGAAATTGAGGATCCTGCGAAGACCTGATTCTTTTTCATCCTCAGAGACTACCGATGCCTTAAAATTTACAGCCATTGAGATAAGCATTGTAAGAAGTGCAGGATCTCTCTTCATTATTGTTTCGTAGTTGTTTTCAATAATATCAAAGAGTTTTGCATTTCCAATGATTGCGGTTTTAATAAGTTCAGCCATCCCCGACAGGTATTCCTCTTCGGGAAGTGTCTGCAGCATGACAGGATCACAAACAACAAACTCAGGCTGTTTGAAGCACCCCAGGACATTTTTGGTACTTCCGAGATTGACCCCGTTTTTCCCGCCCGTGCTTGCATCGACCTGGGAAAGCAATGTTGATGAGACATATGCACATTTTATCCCTCTCATATATATTGAAGCCAGAAATCCAGTGATGTCACACACAACACCCCCGCCTATGCCAAGTAAAAATCCGCTTCTGTCGATACCCGACTCGATAAGTCTCTCAGCAAGATTTTCAACAACTTCCATCTTTTTACTCCACTCCCCCGGTTTTATCTGAAGCACCGGTACATCGGGAAACCGGTCCCCGTATATTTTGTTTACGTTGATGTCGGTGATAATTGCCGTACCCGAAGCGGGTATAAGCTCTTTGACAGACTCCCAGTTCATCCCGACAAAGATTTCGGATACAAATCCTCCTGTTTTTACTACTATTTTATCCAAGTGGCAATCACGTTAAATGTTAAAGTTGAAAAACCTTGTTTAATCCTTAATAAAAGCAATCTGTATCAGACCTGAATTTTCAAATAAGTTTACCATTTTTACAAAGATAATAACCCTTACCATATACTGAAAAATAAATTGACATGACACTCAAGGAACGATATGCGCTTACAATTTCATATTTCACGGAGAATATGCCAGTTGCGGAGACAGAACTCTCTTTCGACAATCCGTTCAGTCTGATGGTTGCCGTTATCCTGTCGGCGCAGTGCACTGACAAGAGGGTGAACATGATCACCCCTGCCCTTCTTGAAAGGTTTCCCGATGCCCGCTCAATGGCCGATGCCGATCCTTCGGAAATATTTGAATATATAAAGTCGTGTTCCTATCCCAACAACAAGGCGAAACATCTGTCGGGAATGGCCAGGATGCTTGTTAATGAATTCGGAGGCATTGTACCGTCTGATCCGCTGGAACTCCGGAAATTGCCTGGTGTTGGCAGAAAGACGGCAAATGTCGTTGCTTCGGTGGTATTCAAAAAGCCGGTTATGGCAGTCGATACCCACGTATTCAGGGTTTCACGCAGAATAGGGCTTGTCAGGAATGCAAAGACTCCCCTCAGCGCTGAGATCCAGTTGTCGCAACATATCCCTTCGGAGCTTATTCATAAAGCACATCACTGGCTTATTCTTCATGGCCGTTACGTATGCAAAGCAAGAAATCCCTTATGCCATAAATGCGGTTTATCCGGATTTTGCAAATATTATAATGAAAAAAATAGGGATAAAAAGGCATCTGACATATAGATTTGACCTTATTCCACGTTAAATTATCTGCATAAACAATAATTATGATCATACCTCCTTTTTCAAAACAGGCCATGACTGACTTTAAAGAGAAATATGAGGAACTTCTTAAGGAGAATTCCATATTAAGAAGGGAAAATGAATTTCTCAGAGCGAAATCAGGAATAGATCATGACCTGAGAACAAGCGGACAAAGAGAAAAGACAAGCAGGGAAAATGTACTCCTTGAACATCTCATAGATTCTATTCCGGAGGCCATTGCAATTATTGACCTTGAAGACAGGGTCGTAATGGTAAACAGGGAGTTCACTGATCTTTTCGGCTATACACCCGGGGAAGCTGTGGGAAGATATGCTGACGAACTCATTATCCCTGAAGATCTGAAACACGATTCTGTCAAACCCAGTGAGATTGCCTTTGAAAATCACAGGGTAACGAGGAATACTATAAGATGCAATAAAGCCGGAAAAAGGATCAATGTATCACTAATTGCCACTAACGTTCTTATTGATAATGAGATTGTTGCCTCCCTTGGCATTTACCGCGACATATCCATTGAAAAGAAGAATCAGACGATCCAGGAAATCCTGTACAATATATCGACAGCAGCACTGAACCAGACCGACATAAAGGAGATATATCCGACGATAGTGCAGGAGCTGAGCAAAATATGGGATACAAACAATTTCTTCATTGCACTTTATGATAAAGCTTCTGACACTCTTTCCATGCCATTCTTTTCTGACGAAAAGGATCAGTTCGAAAGGGTGCCTGCCCGTAAGACAATTTCCAAATGGGCAATTGGGCTTAAAAAATCAGTTCTTCTCAAGGTAAATGATATGAAATGCCTTGAAAATTCAGGAGACATAGCCCTTGTCGGAGCGCCTTGCAAGGTATGGATGGGTGTTCCTCTGAAAGCAGAAAAAGAGATAATAGGGGTGATGGCTTTCCAGGATTATCACGACGAGGACAAATTCTCACAGGAGGATGTTACAGTTCTTGAATTCATTGCAAACCAGATTGCCATAGCGCTTCAGCGAAGGATAATGATTGACAATGTTATCATGGCCAGCCGTAAAGCTGAAGAAGCTGCCCAGTCAAAACAGCAGTTCATGTCGACAATGAGCCATGAGATCAGAACGCCTCTGAACGAAGTCATAGGTATCACCAATCTCCTCCTTCAGGGCAATCCCAGGGAAGATCAGATGGATTATATCAAAACTCTGCGGTTCTCGGGCAACCACCTTCTGACTCTTGTAAATGATGTGCTCGACTATAATAAGATGGAATCAGGCAAGATTGAATTTGAAAAAACCTCATTCAACTTAAGTGATTTCCTGAAAGATATCCAGAGAACATATTCATTCAGATCCAAGTCCAAGAACCTCGAATTTGATATAACGAGGCAAAATGAACTGCCTGATGATTTAATAGGTGATCCTATAAGGCTGAACCAGATCCTTTCAAACCTTCTTTCAAACGCACTGAAATTCACGCAGAAGGGAGGTATTCATGTCTTCCTGAAGGCACTTGAACGAACTGCCGGATCCACAAAGATCGAATTCATTGTGAAAGATACAGGTATCGGGATCCCGAAAGACAAGCACGATTATATTTTTGAAAGCTATACCCAGGCATCACCCGATACAACAAGACATTACGGTGGGACCGGTCTCGGACTCGCCATCTGCAAAAGGCTTGTTGAACTTCAGGGGGGTCATATTGAGGTTGAAAGCGAAACAGGAAAGGGTTCAGCCTTCAGGTTTGTGCTTTCATTCGGGATAGCCGAAAAAAGCGAAATCACCCAGAAAGGTGATGCGCCGGAATCGTATGCCGGACTTGAAGGAAAGAGAATACTTGTTGCTGAGGATAACAAGATAAACTTCTTCGTGGCAAATAAATTCCTCAACGGTTGGGGAGTAAAGGTCACGCATGCGGAAAACGGAAGAATTGCTCTGAGCCTTCTCGAAAAAGAAGATTTTGATCTTGTCCTTATGGATCTTCACATGCCTGTCCTCGACGGAATAGAAGCCACCAGGATAATCAGGAACTCCGATGATCCCAGGATCAGGGACATTCCGGTTGTGGCGCTGACTGCGGCAATAATGTCGGAAACACACGACAGGATCGACAATCTCAACATAAACGATTATGTCCTGAAACCTTTTAAGCCGCGCGACCTGTTCGAAAAGATCCTGAAAAATGTAAGATAAAAACCTGAGGATCTACTTTATACAATATTTGCTCAGATATTCTGTTGAATTCCTGTTTCCAAGATTGAATGCTTTCCTGAAGTTGTAGCAGGCATCTTCAGTCTTTCCCATATTGAGAAGTGAAATCCCGTTATTGAGCCAGGCTTCAGAATTACCCGGTTGAAGGTCGAGCGACATCCCATAATCCTTTGCAGCCCATTCCCAGGAACGGGACATGAAATAGGAATTTGCGCGGTCGATAAAACATTCAGGATCATTTGGATGAAGCCTGACATTTTCCGAGAAATACGACAGAGCCCTTATATTATCACCTGCTGCGGATGCTGCCTTTCCCGCAAGGCTCAGCGCTTTTTTGCTGCCAGGATAAAAATCGAGATATTCTGCAATGTCATCAATGGCTTTTTCTGTTTCACCAGTCTTCCTGTAGCATCCTGCCCTGCTTAAGAGAAGTTCGGGATCGGCAACGTTCATGTTTATCAGACTGGTATAGGAGGCTGATGCCCCGGCCGGATTACCTGATACCTCCTGTGCAGATGCAAGAAGCCTGAGGCATTTAATATCACCGGGATTTTCCGACAGGATCTGTGTAAGTGTCCTCACTGCATCGGCATACTTTGATTCGGCAATGCTGATCAAAGCTGATGAATACTCTGTAATGACATCCTCCGGATATGAGGAGCTGAGTGACCGGAATATGTTCTTTGCCTCAGCAAGGTTCCCTGTTGAAATGCTGTACTCAATCTCGGTAACCCTTTTTTCAGGTGTGGAATACCAGTCCTTTTTCCAGAACTGGCGCCATTCCGGTCTGTTTTCAAGCAGTGTGAAAGAAGGATCGGTCATTATCTCCTTTTCACTTTTCCTGAACGGGGATCTCATCGAGAGTTCAAGATGATATACTGCCGTTGCCGCGTCATTCCTTATGGCATAGATCCTTGCAAGTCCGTATTCGCCTGATGCGGCAGTCATTTTGTTTGCCGAGTTGAAATCATCAATTGCTGATGAATAATCACCTTTTGCAAGATAAGCTTCAGCCCTCCAGAGGTAGAAGGAAGCATCCTGGTTGTCCTTTATCGCCCCTGTAAGCAAAGCAGCAGCTTCCCCGGCTTTTCCGGCCTCAATGAGTGCTTTACCCTTCATCAGGTAATAGACCGGTTTCTGACCAGATGCCAGAACCGTTATGAATGAAATTGCAATGCAGAATAATGTTCTTTTCATCGAAGAGGATCTGTTTTCTGTTAATACTCCGGTTTCCCTACTGTCGCTCCTTTCTCGGTTATCACATGTACAAATCCCGAAAGATGGTACATTTCAAGACCGGAAATTCTTCTCTCGTAAACATCGCACTGATAGAAATATACTCCCGGTGAGACTATTTTACCTTTATATGTCCCTTCCCAGTCAAGCTTTGGATTATCAGTCTCAAATATAAGCACACCATAACGGTTGAAAAGTTTGAAATCGACCTTTTCAATAAGTCCGGATGTCTTTGCCACGAGGCGATCATTGATATCATCCCCGTTTGGAGTAAAAACATTGGGGATCTCATAGAACTTGCACGAATCCACGCATATCATGGCCGACTTCTCGCCTTCATTACCTATTGCATCAAAAGCGGAGACCGCGTAACATCCGGCAACAACTTCGCCCGGGTAATGCTTGCACATGAATGTGTTCTTATCGTTGATAGTTGTAAGCAAAGACAGATTTTCATCCGTGAGGAGTTTATAGTAGATCTTGTATCCACTGACATCTTCAAGGCATTTGGTGTCGGCAATTGTCCATCTGACAGTATTGTAAAGACTGTCGCACTGGCTTGATACGGATATCTGCGGAATACACGGAGCTTCATTGTCGACTGCTGTTGCGCAGGTTTCCTGGGAAAAATTAATAAGGTTCACCGGATATCCTGGATTTGTATATCCTCCTGTTGATCTTACCCTGTAGCAATACTGCCGGCCATTGACAAGACCTTCATCCGTAAAAGTAAGCTGCGTTGTAGTGCCAATTGAATCGTACCGGTTTGTGGCCTGGTTAAGTCTGAAGAAGTCATATCTGGTATTGATCCATGGAGTATTGCGGCTTATTGTGAAACGCACCTTCCTGTCGCCCGGGCTTGCTGCCAGGAAAACTGACGAAGCATATCCCGGCTCACCAATCAGGAACCTGTTAGCGGGTGCGTTGTTGTAAAGTTCGATCTTGTAAACATAGCCACTGCCCTGGGTATTAATAAGTGTATCAATAAAACTTGTTTCATTCAGAGTGGAAGTATTTATTGAACGGATCTGCACATAGTTTGTGCCGGTTATGCTTTCAGCCCTGTAAATAAGGTACTCATATGGCCCAAGTGCCGGGATGGTGTCGAGCCGGTCGGGTTTCCTCCAGGCAACATAAACTGATCCGTTTGTCAGAGAGGTGGTCCTGACACTTACATTTGTTATCACGGGAACACCCGACACCAGTGCTCCTGATATTTCATTAGAGGCTTTGCTTTCGGTGCCATTTGGATACACTGCAACAATCCTGTATGTATATTCCCTGCTGAACTGCAGTCCCTGTCCGTTATCAGTATCAACAAATGACACTGCCGAACTCCCCGCCGCATAACCAACTTTTGCAAAACCAGATGAGGGAGGCAGCCCTGACGAACAGGAGTCCTGGACAAATGACGAGGGGCCATCCCTCCTGTATATGTTGAATCCTGTAATCACATCAGTACCGTAGTTGTTCCATGTAAGCCTTATGAATTTGCCTTCAGGCGCTGCATTGACCAGAACCGGCGCCGGCCCCAGGACCTTTATCCTGAAATTGTCAATATCCGACAGCTTCATTTCACTGCTGTAATCATCAGATTTTATCAGAACATCATATGGTTGATTTCTCACAGCAGCATGACATGGAGTCCATTGCAAAGTTGCCGACGCATAACCGGCTATCGAATCAAGATGAACAAACCTTGCCCGGCATTCCGGAATCGTATAGATGCCAGAGGTTGACATAAGGCTTATGAAATCATTGTCAGGATCAGTTGCCGTAACTTTTAAATTGACAGGCTTCCCGGCTTCAACGCATATGTCATGCAACGGACCATTCACAGGGGGTTTATTCTTTGAATCATAAACATTTATCTGTATATCTCTTTCGACAATTCCTATTTTTTTTCCATAACGCCATTCTTCAATCTCCATGGCAACATTATATGCTCCGGTATCGACAGGTGTATCCCAGATCAGGTCTCCGCTTATCGAGTCGACTCTTATAAAATGGGATGCAGGCGGAAATGTATAATTCTCGATAGGCCTTCCGTCTTCTCTTGTGCAAACTGTAATCTTGTAGGAAAGGCTGTCTCCGTCAGGATCATAGGCACCGGGATTATGAATGAATACATAACCTCTGGCGGCCTTGTCATAGGGTGGATTAAGAAGCACAGGTGTATTGTTCCTTCCGATTGAAGGGTTTACGATCAGTATTGTTGAAATTGAAAAGATCACATTTACGGAGTTGGGTATGTTCTTGATATCTGCATTCCGGTTAGGATCCTGGACTACAATTTTATATACGCCTGGTCCCGGGTATGTATGCGTGATCTTGTATATGTTGCGCTTATAATAATTCGGAAGAAAGAGGATGCTTATCCTTTTTGCCACCGAAGTCGAATTATCGCCCCACATTACTTCAAGTTCGGGCCTGTCGGCATAGCTCAGGGTATAGGTATATGTGGTTATTGTAATTTCAAAGGTAAGATCCGACAGCTGAACATAAGTGATCTCCCCTGCCCTGTTATGTGTTGCCCATGCATTTCCTGCCAGCAGAAACAGAAATGCAGACGCAATCAATGTCCTTATTTTTAAAAGTTTCACCTTTAAATCTCCTTAAAAAGATTAAATAACTAATAACAAACCTGTTTCAGGTTCTGGCGTAATCGATGCCCAGAATTGAAACATGAACATTTTGAAGAATATTCATTGAGGAAATTAACAAGTTTCTGACCATTGATTACCGGTATATGGCAATAAAACATCCTCAAAAATCAGACCATTAATACACTTCTAATCCACTATATCAACCCTGTCCCTGAGATACTCAACCGATCCCACTTCAATGAACGAAAAACCTGAGCCGCCTGAAAAATTACCAGCCAGCACGACCACAACATCTTTAATGTCGAGAGATTTACGTGTTACCAGGTCAGCCAGTGCTATTTTTATAAAGTCGTCTATCGAGTTTTTCTTTTCCTGGTAACTTGTATATACCCCGTACGACAGTGCAAGTTCTCTCATTGTACTTTTAAGATAGCACTGGGCAAGTATATGGTTATAGCCCCTGTAGGCAGCCATATCCCTTATTGTCCTTCCTCCTGTGGTATCCGAAATGATGGCTCTGGCTCCTATCCTGACTGAAGTTTTGACAGCTACTTTTGCCAGATACCCTGAAATTTCGCCTATAAGGTTGACCGACGGAAGATCAAGAAACTTCTCCTTGTTCTCTTCAGCCTCAAGTGCAACCTTTGTCATTGTTCTGACAGCCTCAACGGGATATTTTCCGCTGGCAGTCTCGCCGCTGAGCATCAATGCGTCTGTCTGTGAATAGACTGCATTTGCAATATCGCTGACTTCGGCCCTGGTGGGTCGCGGACCGGTTATCATCGACTGAAGCATCTGTGTCGCCACAATTACGGGTTTCCTTGCACTTATACATTTGGAGATCATCATCTTCTGGATTCCGGGTATCTTTTCATACGGAATTTCAATGCCGAGATCACCTCTTGCAACCATGATACCATAAACGTGCTCAAGGATATCATTAAAATTATTAACACCCTCTTCGTTTTCGATCTTCGCGATTATCCTGATCCTGCTGTTGTAGCTGTCGAGTACTGCCTGAACATCAAGAACATCCTGTGAAGTTCTGACGAATGAATGAGCAATAAAATCGACGTCATTATCAACAGCCATCTTTATAAACTCCCTGTCCTTCGGGGTGATTGACGGAAGACAAATCTTCACCCCGGGAAGATTCACGCTTTTCCTTGATCCGAGAATACCGTCATTCTCAACGATACATTCAAGAACATCCCCGTTCCTTCTGACGGCCCTGAGCTCGATGTCGCCGTCATCTATCAGGATGGCAGTCCCTTCAGGCACCTCTGATACAAATGGTTTATAGCTGACACATATTATTTCAGGTGTTGTTATCCCCGCAGGGTCACCTTTGACAGAGACCACCGACCCGTTTTTCAGTTCAATTGGCGAATCACAGACTGTTGTCCTGATCTCGGGACCTTTTGTATCGAGTAAAATGGCGATTTTATCAGATACCTCCCTGACATTGCGGATTATGGTAAGTGCGCCCTCAATATTGAGATGGGCCGAATTTATCCTGACAACATCCATCCCTTCATTGTAAAGCTCCCTGATAAAATCAGGACTGCATCTTTTGTCGGAAATTGTGGCAACTATTTTTGTCCGTTTTCTTATCATTACCCCTTTGATGATTTTCTTTTAATTTCAATAAGAGCCAGAACAGCAAGCCGGTAACCGTCGAGACCGAAACCTATAACACTTCCTGCGCAAAATCTTCCTACAAGACTATTATGCCTGAATTCTTCCCGGGCTGCTACGTTTGTAATATGCACTTCGACCACAGGTGCACTTACCGACGATACCGCATCAGCTATAGATACCGAAGTATGCGTATATCCCCCAGGATTAAGAATAATTCCGTCATATAAGAATCCTGTCTCATGTATCCTGTTTATTATTTCTCCTTCCACGTTCGACTGATAATAATCAAATGAAACCTCAGGGAAAGTTTTTTCTAAAAACTCAAGATAATCTTCAAATGTCATCCCGCCATAAAGCCCGGGTTCTCTTTTCCCGAGAAGATTCAGATTCGGACCGTTTATTATCTGGATTTTCATTTTTGTCATTTTCACCCGTTTAACAGGTGTAAAAATAGTTAAAATTCCAACGATCAGGGCCCAGGCCGGCAGTTTTGTAAGATTATGCAATTCTCCTTATGATATAATGCTATCAAATGATACTTTTACATTGAAAAACAACAATAGGTTAAATGGCCATAAGCTGGAAAACATCGCTCAGGAATTTTGAAAATTATCTCCGGCTCGAAAAATCCCTTTCAGAGAACAGCATAGAAGCATATCTCAATGATATTCATAAGCTTGAATCATTTTTTAGCAGGCCGGGCCATGAAACTGATCCTTCAGCAGTAAAATTCGACAACATCAGAGAATTTATCAACTGGTATGGTTCTGAAAACAAAAATGCCCGGACCCAGGCAAGAGTTTTATCGGGTATACGGGCTTTTTTCAGGTTTCTTCTTGCAGACGGAGAAATAGATGAGAACCCCTCATCGCTTATCGAGTCGCCCAGGTCAGGATTGAAGCTGCCCGAGGTTCTTTCAGTTGAGGAGATCGACAGAATCGTCGAGGCCATCGACCTCAGCCGTCCCGACGGTCACCGTAACAAAGCCATAATTGAAACTCTGTACGGTTGTGGTCTTAGAGTATCGGAACTTGTCGGACTGAAGCTGACTGATATTCATGCTTCCGAGGGATATGTGAGTGTCACCGGGAAGGGTAACAAGCAGAGGCTGGTGCCGATCAGCAACAAAGCGCTTAAAGAGATTGATCTGTACAGGATTGACAGGAACAGGCTTCCTGTTATTTATAATGAGAATATTGTTTTTCTTAACCGCCGGGGGAGAAAGCTGACGAGGGCCATGATATTCACTATTGTCAGGGACCTTGCAGCAAAAGCGGGAATAATGAAGAAAATAAGTCCTCACACTTTCCGCCATTCGTTTGCCACACATATGATCGAAGCCGGGGCCGATCTGAGGGCCGTGCAGGAGATGCTGGGCCATGAATCGATCACAACAACAGAGATTTATACACACATCGACAGAAGCTATCTTCGTGATACTCTTATGATGTTTCACCCGAGAGCATGAATTTTCAACACTATTCTGAAATTTGATTTTTAATGTTAAATTTGCACCTTATTTTTAGAAATCAACAATTTAAGTTTACATCAAATTCATAAAAGTATGTCAAAAGTAAAAAGAGTTTATTCCTTTGGAAATAAGACAGCAGAAGGAAAAGCCGATATGAAGAATCTTCTCGGCGGTAAAGGTGCCAACCTTGCCGAAATGTGCCTGCTCGGTCTTCCTGTTCCTGCCGGTTTTACAATCACCACTGATGCCTGTAATGAATATTACGCAAACGATTGCACGCTTCCGAAAGAACTTATGCCTGAAGTCTGGGAAGCAATGAAGCTTACAGAAAAGACTATGGGTATGAAGTATGGAGATCCCGAAAATGCACTTCTAGTATCATGCCGTTCAGGTGCACGCAAATCGATGCCCGGAATGATGGATACAGTATTGAATATCGGACTCTGTACTGCAACCATCCCCGGATTCCTCAAAAAGACCAACAATCCAAGGTTCGTATGGGATTCATACCGCCGTCTGATCATGATGTATGCTGATGTCGTAATGGAAAAAGCAGAAGGAATTGACCTCGGTGAAGGAAAAGGTATCCGCAAACAGCTTGATGAAATGCTTGATGATTTCAAAAAGCTTAAAGGATATAAGTCCGATACAGAAATCACAGCTGACGAACTTAAGGATCTGTCTGAAAAATTCAAGAAGAAGGTAAAACAGGTTCTTGGCAAACCTTTCCCTGATGATGCAAAAGAACAGCTTGAAGGAAGTATCAAGGCTGTTTTCAAAAGCTGGAATGGCAAAAAGGCAGTTTCCTACCGTCGTATCGAAGGAATTCCTGATGACTGGGGTACTGCTGTAAACGTTCAGGCCATGGTATTCGGTAATATGGGTGATACATCAGCCACAGGTGTTGCTTTCACACGCAACCCTGCAACCGGGGAAAACCTGTTTTACGGTGAGTGGCTCGTCAATGCCCAGGGTGAGGACGTTGTTGCTGGTATCCGCACTCCCAGCCCTCTCAACAACGAGACCAAAAACGAACAGAACAAGCATCTGAAGAGCATGGAAGAAGCTATGCCTGAAACTTACAGGGAACTTTGCAACATCCGTGAGATACTCGAGAAGTCATTCCACGATATGCTTGACATTGAATTCACAATCCAGGAGGGTAAACTCTATATGCTGCAGTGCCGTGCAGGGAAAAGGACAGGAACCGCTGCCCTCAATATGGCAATGGACATGCTCAAGGAAAAGCTTATCGATGAAAAAACAGCCATCATGCGCGTTGATCCCGCACAGCTTGACGAGCTCCTTCATCCTATCTGCAATCCTGAAGCTGAAAAGAAAGTCAAACCGCTTGTAAAAGGTTTACCTGCAGGTCCGGGTGCAGCAGTCGGTAAAATAGTATTCACAGCCGAGGATGCAGTTGCTTGGAACCGCAAAGGTCAGAAAGTCATTCTTGTCCGTGAAGAGACAAACCCTGAAGATGTTGAAGGGATGAGAGCAGCCGAAGGCATACTTACGGCAAGGGGTGGTATGACTTCACATGCAGCCCTTGTAGCACGCGGATGGGGTAAATGCTGTATCGTGGGAGCAGGAGCTCTTCATGTTGACGCAGCAGGCAAGAAAGTTAAGATTACCGGAACAGATATAGTTCTTAAGGAAGGTGATATTATCACACTCAACGGAACAAAAGGAAATGTATACGCCGGTGCTCTTGAGCTCATGGATGCTTCTGAAAATCCAAGGTTCCAGAGCTTCATGAAACTTGTCGACAAGTTCAGAAAAATGGGTGTCCGCACAAACGCTGACACTGCTGAAGATGCAAAAATTGCACGTGATTTCGGAGCTGAGGGAATCGGTCTTTTCCGTACCGAGCATATGTTCTACGGCAAAGGTTCAGAACAGCCCCTCTTCCTTCTCCGCAAAATGATCCTCAGCGCCAATGAGGCAGAGCGCAGAAAGGCCCTGAACGAACTTTACAAATATGTCAAAAAGGACATGAAAGCCACTCTTGAAGCCATGGACGGATTACCAGTCACATTCAGGCTTCTCGATCCTCCGCTTCATGAATTCGTACCTCAGGGTGCCGAAAAACAAGCCGAACTTGCCAAAGCTCTCGGAATCAAAAAATCGGATGTTGCAAAACGCGGCGAAGCTCTTCATGAAAGCAATCCGATGATGGGTCATCGTGGCGTACGCCTTGGCATAACATATCCTGAAATCACCGAAATGCAGGTAAGGGCAATGTTTGAAGCCTCTGCAGAACTTCTGAATGAGAAAAAACATCCGAAACCCGAACTAATGGTACCTGTTACCTGCGACGTATCGGAACTTGATGTCACAAAAAAGATTGTTGATACCATTTATGCAGAAGTATGCAAGAAACACAATCTGAAAAAGATTGATTACAAATACGGTACAATGATAGAGATCCCGAGGGCAACTCTTCTGTCCGACCGTATGGCCAAAACAGCCGAGTTCTTCTCATTCGGTACAAACGACCTTACCCAGATGACATTCGGTTTCAGCCGCGATGACATCGGAGGATTCCTCCACGATTATCTCGACAAGAAGATGCTCCCGTCAGATCCTTTCCAGACAATAGATCAGGATGGCGTAGGACAGCTTATTAAGATGTCGGTTGAAAAAGGTCGCGCTACCAGACCAGATCTGAAAGTAGGTATCTGCGGCGAACAGGGCGGAGATCCGGCTTCAGTGGAATTCTGCTATAAGACAGGCCTTACATACGTAAGCTGCTCACCTTTCAGGGTTCCCATAGCCAGACTGGCAGCTGCACAGGCTTCAGTTAAATATGAAAGATAATTCATATTTATTAATAAGGAAGGGCATCCACGCGGATGCCCTTTTACTTTTCATACCTGCCCCCAAAACAAATTCTTTATTGTTTAACCTCTGTAAAGACCCCCGGAAGGATCCATACCCTATTGTCAAACATGGTTTTTAAAACTACCTCCGGCTTTGAAGGCAATTAAATTGTAAATAATATTTAATACATTTGATAACTTGTTTCCATTCAAAATTACCTGATCATGCTTACTGCTAATGATTTGAAGAGTTACGGGATCGAAAACGTAACAGAAATAATTTATAATCCATCGTATAATGTTCTTTTTGCAGAAGAAACAAAACCCGGTCTCAGCAGATACGAAAAAGGTATAATCACACGGCTCGGAGCTGTCTCTGTCGACACCGGAGTGTTTACAGGCCGTTCCCCGAATGACAAATATGTCGTTCTCGATGAAACGACAAGGGATACAGTCTGGTGGAAATCGGAAAAAGCAAAGGTATCCGACAACAAACCAATCTCAGTTGAAATCTGGGAACACTGCAAAAACATAGCTTCAAGGCAGCTTTCCGGGAAAAGGATTTTCGTAGTAGATTGTTACTGCGGGGCAAATAAAAATACAAGGCTTGCAGTCCGATTCATCATGGAAGTTGCCTGGCAGGCCCATTTTGTTAAGAACATGTTTATCAGACCGGAAGAAAGTGAACTTGAAAACTTCATTCCTGACTTTGTGGTTCTGAATGCTTCAAAGGCAACCAACCCCGACTGGCAGAAACAGGGCCTGAATTCCGAAAATTTCGTGATGTTCAATCTCACGGCAGGAATGATGCTGATTGGAGGTACCTGGTATGGCGGAGAGATGAAAAAAGGTATTTTTTCTGTTATGAACTATTACCTTCCCCTTAAGGGAATTGCATCGATGCATTGTTCTGCGAATGTAGGCAAAAAAGGAGATGTCGCCATATTCTTCGGACTTTCCGGGACAGGAAAAACAACCCTTTCGACTGATCCGGAAAGGGCGCTTGTTGGCGATGATGAGCATGGATGGGATGATGAAGGCATTTTCAATCTGGAAGGAGGCTGCTATGCAAAATGTATCAGGCTGAACAAACAGAACGAACCTGATATTTACAATGCAATACGCCGTGATGCCCTGCTTGAAAATCTGGTGGTGCTTTCCGATGGAACCATAGATTTCAATAATGACTCAAAAACAGAGAACACAAGAGTATCTTACCCTATTTATCATATTCGCAATATCGTAAAACCTGTTTCGAAGACCGGTCACGCCAGGAAGGTAATATTCCTGACGGCCGACACTTTCGGAGTACTTCCTCCTGTAAGCCATCTCACCGAGGAACAGACAAAATATTATTTTCTCAGCGGTTATACTGCAAAAGTGGCAGGAACAGAAAGGGGGATAATTGAACCGGTCCCTTCCTTTTCAGCCTGCTTCGGTGCTGCATTCCTGATGCTTGATCCTATTGTTTATGCAAACCAGCTTGCTGCCAAGATGAAGCTTCATGGAGCGGATGCATGGCTTGTCAATACAGGCTGGACAGGCGGACCCTATAATATCGGGACCAGGATTGACCTGCCGACTACAAGGCTTATAATAAATGCAATCCTCGATGATTCAATCAAATCGAATGAATTCAGCACTCTTCCCGTTTTTAACCTGAGCATACCCGACAGGATCGCCGGTGTGAGGAAGAATATCCTCGATCCTTCAAGATCATGGGAGTCACCCATCAAATGGCATATTGCGGCGACTGATCTTGCACTTAAATTCATAAATAATTTCAGCAAGTTTGCCTCGAACGAGGAAACTGCAAAGCTTGCCGCATACGGACCAAAGATCTGAAATAACCAAGGAAAATGAATGTAACCCTGCTTATCATTACACTGGTTCTGGCTTACCTTCTTGGATCGATAGCGACCGCGGTATGGGTTGGAAAGATATTCCATAATATTGATGTAAGGGAACACGGAAGCGGAAATGCAGGAGCCACAAACGTAATAAGGGTTCTCGGATGGGGTACTGGCATACCGGTATTGCTTCTTGATGTTCTCAAGGGGTGGTGTGCAGCAATGCTCCCGGTTTTCTTCAATCTTGCAGGCGAAGGATCAGCACTTCTTACAGACCTGCAGATCGCTGCAGGAGTTGCGGCTGTGCTCGGCCACATTTTCCCCGTTTTTGCCGGTTTCCGCGGCGGGAAAGGGGTTGCAACCATTTTTGGTGTGATGCTTGCCATTCATCCTGCAGTCACACTATCATGCCTCGGGATATTCCTTATCGTGCTCTTTGCTTCATCATATGTCTCTCTGGCGTCAATGAGCGCAGGCGTGGCATTCCCCATCCTGCTTATGCTCATTTTCGGGACGCCATCGGCCGTTCTCAGGATTTTTTCGGTAATCGTGGCAGTAGCCCTTCTTTTTACACACCGGAAAAATATAAAAAGACTCCTCAGGGGTGAGGAGTCAAAATTCATACGGAAAGGAAAATCCTGAAATTTTGTAATTAATACTGTTCAAGAAGCTCTATTCTTTTCTCAACAGGCGGATGAGTGGAAAACAGATTGGCAAAGGAAAATGAGCTTTTTTCCTCTTCCTCCCGTGGATTTTCAATGAACATCTGGGCAACATCCTTTCTTTTAACAGCTTCAATGGTCGGGTCAAGAGCTACTTTTCTCAGGGCTGAAGCCAGCGACAGAGGCCTTCGCGTAAGCTCTGCCGAGCCGGCATCAGCAAGGTATTCACGTTTCCTCGACAAGGCAAACCTGAAAAGTGAGGCAAGCAGATAACCGATAAGTGCAAGGAGAAGTGCAATAAGAATCCCGGCACCTTCCTTCTTTCCCCTGCCGAGACGGCCGAACCTGAGCGAGCGGAAAAGCATTTCGGTAATAAAAGCAAAGATCCCTACGAATACTATCGAAATTATAAGAAGCCTCACATCACGATTACGGATATGGGTAAGCTCGTGTGCAATGACGGCCTCAAGTTCATCATCATTAAGCTTTTCGATAATCCCCTTTGAGAGTGATACAGTATATGTTGACTGATTTATCCCGCTTGCAAATGCATTCAGGGAATCATCGTTAATGATATTTATCTTTGGCATTTGCATCCCGCAGGATATGCACAGGTTCTCAACAAGATTATAAACTCGTTTGTTATCCTTCCTTTCCAGAGGCCGCGAGTCGGTGGCTGAATTTATTATTGCCGTATGCGAAAAATATGCTATAATAAACCATATCACAACTCCGACTGTTATCCAGGGTATGGTCGAAAAGAAGGAGCGGTTCACATCACGGATCCCCATTGTGGCATCCTGAGCGCTCATCGAAAATATAAAGAAGAACAGCCAGGCAAGTCCGTAAAAAACAACAGGAAACATTATCAGCAGCAGCACCGAGTTCATGTTGTTTTTACGAATCTGGCTCTGCAGGCCAAAATACTTCATATTACTGGAACTTTATCTGTGGAGGTTCCTCAATTGTTGCACGGTTTTCGCCAAGCTCGAACATTGGTTCCCGTTTGAAATTGAAAAGTGTGGCAATAATGTTTGAAGGGAAAAGTTCAGTGGCAACGTTGAGTTCCTTTGTTGCAGAGTTAAAGAATCTTCTTGCTGCCGCGATCTTGTTTTCAACATCTGAAATTTCGTTCTGAAGATCAAGAAAATTCTGGCTTGCCTTAAGGTCAGGATATGCTTCAACCTGAACCCTCAGTCCGTCAAGAGCAGTGGAGAGACGAGTCTCAGCCGCTATTTTATCATTTATCGAAGTGGCTTTCATCGCGTTTGCCCTTGCCTCGGTGATTTCCGTAAGCACGCCTCTTTCATGAACCATATATCCCTTTACGGCTTCGACAAGCTGTGGTATAAGGTCGTGCCTCTGCCTCAGCTGCACATCGACATCCGCAAAAGCCTGCTCCCTCCCGTTTCTAAGACGTACGAGCCTGTTATAAAGGGAGATCGCCCATAGTACAAGAATCGCAAACAAACCCAGAATGACAAGTATTATTCCCATTTTCTTTCTTTGTTAAGGTTAATATTATTCGGTAATTCCTGAAAAACTGAAACTAAAGATAGCTAAATTTACTATATTTAAGCCTTGCTCATGATTAATTATCTTCAATCACAATAGTCTAAAATTAAAACAAATAAGTATGGAAAAGAGTTTAAAGGGAACCTTAACGGAAAAGAATCTCCTGAAGGCTTTCGCAGGTGAATCACAGGCAAAAAACAGATATGAATTTGCCGCCAAGGTAGCAAAGGAAGAAGGCTATGAGCAGATTGCCGGTATTTTTCTTGAAACTGCATTGCAGGAGCAGCAACATGCAAAAAGATTTTTCAAGTTCCTTGAAGGCGGAATGGTTGAAATAACCGCCTCGTATCCTGCAGGTAAAACGGGTATTACAAAAGAGAACCTCGAAGCTGCAGCCGAAGGCGAACACGAAGAATGGAGCATTCTCTATCCGCAGTTTGCCGAAGTTGCTGAGAAGGAAGGTTTCAAGGAAGTGGCGACTGCTTTCAAGGCAATAGCTGCTGCGGAAAAGAACCATGAAACGCGTTACAGGAAACTCCTTGAGAACGTAATGAAGAATAAGGTATTCGAACGCGATGAAAAAGTATTCTGGTACTGCAGGAAATGCGGATATATCCATTTCGGTACAAAACCATTGAAAAATTGTCCTGCATGCCTTCATCCAACCAGTTATTTCGAACTGCTTTCAGAAAACTATTGATTGATGGTATCTGGTAAAGAGATGCTTGAGCTGATCCTCAGGCGTCAGAGCGACAGGAAGTATTCTGACAGGCCCGTTGAAGAGGAGAAACTGGAAAGGATAATTGAGGCAGCCAGAATGGCACCGTCGGCCTGCAATGCACAGCCGTGGAAATTTGTTGTTGTAAATGATCCGGAAAAGCTCGGAAGGGTGGCAAAAGCCGCATCGGCCAAAGTTCTGGGGATGAATATGTTCGTAGAACAGGCCCCTGTTCTGATAGTTATTGTAAGGGAGAGCCCCAACTTTTCCTCAAAAGCGGGAGGGCTGATAAAGAGCAAGGATTATTCGCACATCGACATAGGCATCGCAGCTGAAAACATATGCCTCCAGGCTGCTGCCGAAGGTTTGGGGTCGTGCATCCTGGGGTGGTTTGATGAGAAGGAAGTGAGAAGCATCCTTGGCATACCGGGATCTAAAAGAGTGGAACTGATTATATCACTCGGATATTCACTAAGCGAGTACAGGCAAAAAAGACGCAAACCAAAGGAAATTACAGTTTCATTCAATAAATACTGATCCGCTTTCATAAAACAGTTAAGGCTGTTTCACAATTAATCCTCTTTTCTGACATGTGAAACAGCCTTATTTTATATTTCAGCCCTGGCCGCGGGCCCTTATCAAATTCAGTTAAGTCTGGAAAGAGCTGATTTTATTCTTTTTACGGCCTCCACAAGCAATTCATCAGAAGTTGCATATGAGATTCTTATACATTCCGGAGCGCCGAATGCACCGCCTCCTACAACAGCTACCTGTGCCTTATCCAGAAGATAAAGGGCAAGATCATCCGAATTCGCTATAGTGCCGTTCCCATCCGATTTTCCAAGGAAGGAGGATATATCCGGCATCACATAAAATGCACCCTGAGGCACCCTTATCTTCATTCCTTCAATATCGCTGAGAAGATTGCAAACAAGATCGCGCCTGCGCTGAAATGCTTCTTTCATCACCTGACGGGAACCATCATTTCCCTGAATGGCAGCCAGCGCGGCCCTCTGTGCTATGGAGCATACGCCTGAAGTGAACTGGCCCTGAAGCTTGTTGCATGCCCTGGATATCCAAACAGGAGCTCCGATATAGCCTATGCGCCATCCTGTCATAGCATATCCTTTTGAAACCCCGTTCACGGTGATTACCCTGTCGTATATTGATTTAAAGGAAGCCATGCTAACATGTAAGCCTTCGAAAATGATATGCTCATATATTTCATCAGAGATAACGAACAATCCTTCGTGCCTGCCAATGACATCTGCAATTTTCCCAATTTCATCCCCTGTGTAAACCATACCTGTCGGATTGGAAGGTGAGTTGAAAATCAAAAGCCTTGTTTTATCCGTTATAGCAGCTTCAATTTGTTCCGGTCTGACCTTGAAATCATTTTCAAGGGTTGCACGTATTATAACGGGTTTGCCGCCTGCAAGTATTATCTGGTCATAATAGCTTACCCAGTATGGAGCAAGGATTATCACTTCATCACCGGGATTTACAATCGAAAGGATCACATTTATAAGGGAATGTTTGCCGCCTGCCGACACGACGATCTGTTCCGGGGTATATTCAAGGCCATTCTCCTCCCTGAATTTCTTTGAAATTGCAGCCCGCAGATCATCATATCCCGGAACGGGAGGATATTTTGAATAATTGTCATCAATTGCCTTTTTGGCTGCAGTCTTCACATAGTCGGGCGTATTGAAATCGGGTTCTCCAAGGCTTAGACTTATAACATCCAGTCCTTTGGCTTTCAGCTCCCTGCTCTTCTGAGCCATGGCAAGTGTCTGTGACACTGACAACGATTTGATTCTGTCGGATAGGTATTCCATGATTAAAATTATGGTTTTAGTATGTTATGGTCGGAATCAAATGTATAAAGTAATAAATGAAAAGAAAAGGGAAAGATCAAAAAGAAATGAACGTTCCAGACACCTGAAGTCTGAAATGATTCATAATTTTTAAATAGTAGTGATGCGTTAACATTTTAGAAATCACTTCAAAGTGTTAATAGTAAACATAATACAAGTGTTCTTTGATTTTTTAATTTGGATGGATATCTTTACCCCTTAGGGGTTAAATTTGAATAACCGTGGGTTACACCCACGGTTAAGACCTCCCTCCACTTTGCAACCCCGAAGGGGTTGAATATTGATCTTAATATAAAAATCTATTATTCAGCCCCTTCAGGGCTGAGATATTCAGTTTATGTTTAGCCGTGGGTTTGCACCCACGGTTATTCAGATTGTGCCACTTCGCGGCACTATTTAATTTTAGAATTAACGCATCAGCAGTTATTTTTAAATGATAATGTTTTGAAATGTTTTACGTTTGTATAAAAAACCGGCGAAAATGGAACTTTTTACTGAAATACTGAAAATAACAATTCCTGCTCTGATTGTATTCCTTACAGCCTGGATCATTCTTAAGAACATGATAAGGAATGAGCAGGAAAGAAGACGGCAGGAGATCATCATGCAGGGCGCCCGCACTGTCACTCCGATCAGATTGCAGGCCTATGAAAGGATAGTGCTTTTCCTCGAAAGGATATCACTTGAATCATTGCTTGTAAGGGTAAGCACTTCAGGGATGAATGCCGGCCAGCTTCAGTCGGCCCTCCTGGCAGCCATCAGAAGCGAATTCGAACATAACCTCTCCCAGCAGATCTATATGAGTCCGCAGGCTTGGGAAGTTGTAAAAAACGCCCGTTCAAATATCATCAAGCTGATAAACTCCGAGTCAGAAAAGATCAATCCCGAAGCACAGGGAATTGAATTGAGCAAACAGCTTCTCTCAAGGGTAATGGAACTGGAAAAAGAACCAACCCGTGTAGCTATCGACTTTCTGAAGAGCGAAATAGCCAGAATGATTTAACTTGCAATTTGCAACACACAACTTGCAACATTCAACCTTTTAGAGCAGCTCCACACTCCTTTTCACGAACGTACTAAGGTCTTCGCCTCTGAGCATATTGTTTGCCAGAAGTGCAAGATCGATAAGCTGTTTGACCACCTTGCTGTTTGACCCGAAGGTTTCAAGCATTTCCTTCCTGGCAGTTTCATAACTTTCGAGTTCCTTCCTGAGTTTCTCAAGATCATCTTTTTCAACCTGGGATATCTCTTCAGGTTTTTTCCTGCCATGCTCCTTCTCGATAAATGAGATTTCTTCCTTTACTCTCTCAATTTCCTTCATATTCTCCTGAAGCTTGCTCCCGAGCTCATTCTCGGCTTCATCAGAGATTTTAACCACAAGGGGGTGATTTACGTTCACCACAAGGTTATAGCTGTCGGGGAGTTCGCCATAGAAATTCATTCCGCCGCCAAGAGCCGACATCTCCTTCATCCTGCGCATGAATTCCGACTGGGTGATGACAACCGGTGAATCATTCTCATCGAGGGTTTCGGGAACCACATTGTATATCTCTTTATTTGTCAGTCTTATGTTGAATATGCTCTTAATGTCATCCTGACGTGTCTTTGAAAGTTTCGCCTGTTTTGGATCATCCTTAAGTATAAGTTTGTCGATGACATCAGAATCGACCCTCACGAACCTCGAATCCTTGAATTTTGTTTCAAGGTGGTTTATAAGGTGTATGTCGAGCTGGCCGTCGAGATGAAGGACATCATAGCCTTTGTTTTTTGCTTTTTCTATATATGGAAACTGATCTGTCTTGTTCGTTGAATAAAGATATACGAGTGTCTTGTTTTTGTCAGTCTGGTTTTCCTTTATGAGATTCTCATACTCTTCATATGTAAAATATTTGTCGTCGGTATTCTTGAACAGAGCGAATTTTGAAGCCTTCTCATAGAATTTTTCCTCAGTAATCATTCCATAATCAATGAAAAGCTTCACGTTGTCCCATTTCTTCTCAAATTCCTCCCGGTTGTTCTTGAAAATGTCGTTAAGCCTGTCAGCTACCTTTTTTGTGATATGGGATGATATCTTCTTTACGTTTGCATCACTCTGAAGGTAACTTCTCGACACGTTCAAAGGTATGTCGGGAGAATCAATGACACCGTGGAGAAGGGTCAGGAATTCGGGAACAATACCTTCAACCGAATCAGTGACAAACACCTGATTGCAGTACAGCTGGATCTTGTTCTTCTGTATTTCAATGTTAGTCTTGATTTTCGGGAAATACAGTATACCTGTAAGCTTGAACGGATAATCTACATTAAGGTGAATGTAAAAAAGAGGTTCATCTCCGACAGGGTAAAGCTCCCTGTAGAATTTCATGTAATCCTCATCCTTGAGTTCTGACGGCTTTATTGTCCATGCAGGTTTTGTATTGTTTATGATCTTGTCTTTGCCGGTCTCAACATACTTCCCGTCTTTCCATTCCTTTTCCTTTCCGAAAGCTATTTCAACAGGCAGGAACTTGCAGTACTTTTTGAGAAGTTCCTCTATTTTGTTCTCTTCCAGGAAATCCTTCGATTCCTTGTCAATATACAGGATGACATCGGTTCCTCTTCCACTCCTTTCCGTTTCTTCTATCTGGTATTCGGGACTGCCATCGCATGTCCATTTGACAGCAGGTTCTGATTCGTCCCATGATTTGGATACCACCTCAACCTTATCAGATACCATAAAGGCTGAATAAAAGCCCAGGCCAAAATGTCCGATCATGCTGTTTACCTGGTCCTTGTACTTTTCAAGGAAATCGTTTGCACTTGAAAAGGCTATCTGGTTCAGGTATTTGTCAACCTCTTCGGAGGTCATTCCCACGCCGGCGTCGGTCACTGTAATTGTTTTTTTCTTTTTGTCAACAGACACACGTATTGTCAGGTCTCCCAGTTCACCCTTGAAATCACCAGCCGATGCCATTGTCTTTAGCTTCTGGGTTGCATCAACGGCATTTGATATTATCTCACGCAGGAAAATCTCATGATCTGAATAAAGGAACTTCTTGATTATCGGGAAAATGTTCTCGGTTGTAACTCCAATTTTTCCGGTCTGCATATCTCTGGTTTTATAAGTTAAACAATGTAACGCGGGTTAACAGTCAAAAGACGTGCCGTTGTCCGGAGACTGACAAATAGTCATGTTATGGCATGGGGTGCGGGGTGTGAGGTGTGAGGTGTGGGGTGCCTTATCCTGAAACATGCTGACCGCTGATCGCTGACCGCTGACCGCTGATAGCTAATCGCTGACCGCTGACCGCTGACTACTTTTTGTTTCTTACATCAACATTGGCATTGAATTTCCATATTCCTTTTTCAAGAGTGTAGGAGTCATATGAAAAATCGGGACCATAGAATTCCTTTTGTCCTTTCATCTGGGGTGACACCGGAACAAGATGGTCGAAGACTATTGTTCTGTCGTTAAGGAATTTAAGTGAAATGACAGCTTCGGAACTGTATTCAAGCACTTCCCTGTATTTCAAAACTTTACCTGATTCGAATATCTTATCCCCGAACTGCACCTGCCCGTCGGGCGCAAAACTCATGACTTCAATAAGTTTCCGGGTCACTGACGGATTACCATAATCTATTCCAAGAAGGATCCAGTATGTCTTCCTGTCTTTTCTTATGGCTTTAAGGTCGTAGTAAAGAGCTCCGTACCAATCCTTTTCAGAATACTGTACATCGGTTCTTACCGGTTCTTCATTGTAAATGGCTGTCAGCTTCCTCGCCACAGGAACATTTCCTGAATTGTTAATAAAATAACAATAATATCTGCTCTTCGATTCGTTCAGGATCAGATTCCAGGTAATGATCTTCAGTTTATGGTTGCTGTCGGTTATCTGCCCGAGGTATTTCACTCCCTGAAGAGTGTGTTTCATCACCGTGTCTGACAACACATAACTATCTATTATTGCAATAATTGAGTCGTTCACAGCCAGCTTTGCCGAATCATTGTTGTTTGCCGCAAGACGTGCATACAATCCGGCAAGTTTTTTTTCAGCTGACGGCCCTGTTGTCTGGCCAGGCAGCGACAGCGCAGATGTTAATAAAGTTATGGAAATTATGAACAAAGACTTTCTAATCATATCCTTACATTTTTCCCTGCCTCATCAAGAAGCAGTAATATCTGTCGGCAAGCCCAACGGATCTCATCCTCATTTATTACCAGAGGAGGCGCTATCCGGAACGCGGAATCGCAGAAGAGGAAATAGTCGAGCACGAGACCAAAGCGGGGAGCTGCTGAAATGATGTATCTTATATAATCGGGATGAGGCAGTCTGACTGCAAGGAGAAGTCCTTCTCCCCTAACCTCGCCTATCAGCTCGTGGCAAAGCAGTTTTTTGAACAACAGCGATTTATCGTTGCAAGACTCAACAAGGTTTTCCTCCTTCAGCACCTTCATTGAAGCAAGACCTGCAGCGCAGCATACAGGATGCCCGCCGAAGGTGGTGATATGTCCCAGCGGCGGAGATGAAACAAGGGCTGACATTATTTCGTTTGATGATATGAATGCTCCCAGCGGCATTCCCCCGCCAAGTGCTTTTGCAAGAAGGAGGATATCGGGATTTACCTTATAGCGGTCCATCGCGAACATATAGCCTGTCCTTCCGAAGCCGGTTTGTATCTCATCAAAAATAAGCAGTGCCTTTGTTTGCGAGCATTTCTCCCTTACCAGCTCGAGGAATCCGTCCTGCGGGAGGATCACGCCGCCTTCGCCCTGAACAGGTTCAACAATTACGCAGGCAGTTTTCTCATCAATAATATCAAGGGAGGCAGGATTATTGAATTCAGCCTGGTAAGTATCGGGAAGAAGCGGCCGGAATGCATTCCTGTAGAATTCGCTGCCCTGTATGCTCAGAGCGCCGTGGGTACTTCCGTGGTATGAATTTTTAAAGCTGATTATTCTGCTCCGCCCGGTGTATCTCTTTGCAAGCTTAAGGGCTCCCTCGACGGCTTCGCTTCCGGAATTCACAAAATATGTGCATCCCAGGGAAGACGGCAGGAAACGGGAAAGATATTCCGCATAAGCGACCTGGGGCGATTGAATAATTTCGCCATAGACCATGAGGTGCAAATATGCATCGGCCTGATCCTTCACTGCTCTGACAACTTTTGGATGACGATGACCGGTGTTGCTCACCGAGACGCCTGATATCAGGTCGAGATATTTCTCACCTGAAGGGCCATACATAAATACACCTTCTGCCTGAACTATTTCGAGCATTAATGGTGAAGCAGAAGTTTGTCCGAGGTGTTGAAGAAACAGTTGCCGGTTTGTAAGCATCACTATGGATGAAAATTATCGGGCCATGACATTTATGTCATTCAGAAGCGAATCCCTGAATGACTTGCCAACAGGAATATTCTTAACATTGTGGCCTACGGTAATATCAAGGGAATTTTCCTTGATTGCCTGTATCATGCTTTTATTAATTATGAATGATCTGTGCACCCTGATGAAGACTCCTGAGGGGAGCTGGCTTTCAATAGCCTTCATCGTGAAGTGTATCGTGAACTTGTCGGTATTTGTGTTCAGTGTGACGTAGTTTTCGAGGGCTTCAACAAATACTATTTCACGCAATTTCAGTTTTACAAGTGATGACCCCTTTTTAATGAATATCTCCTCATCGCCCGTCGTTGCAATTTCCTTGTTTGGGGTAAAGTAGCGAAGTGTTTTGTCGATTGCCTTGCAGAATCTTGAATAGGATACAGGTTTAAGGAGAAAATCCACAACATTGAAATCAAAAGCCCTCACGGCATATTCGCCGCCTCCTGAGACTATTATTATATTGGGGGGATGGTCAAGGCTGCCAATGAAATCAAAGCCGTCCATTTCCGGCATTTTAACATCAAGAAGAATGAGGTCGATGTCTTTATTTTTTTTGGAAATTTCATTTCGGGCTGAGATCGGGTCGTTATAAACACCGACAAGATTCAGGGAGGCATATTTGTTAACATAACCTTCCAGCAGCTTGCAGCTTAACTTATCATCATCGACTATTATACAATTCATTACTTCCTTGTTAAATGGAATTTACCAAACCAAAAATAGTAAAAAAATTGAAAACAAATCTAAGAAATATCATTATTCCTGTTAAAGATTTCTGAAACATTTCAATCATCTGGCAATGAAATATTTAGATGCCATTTAAGGAACCTTGACAGATTTTAAAAAACAGAAAAGGGGGTGTTTGCAGAACACCCCCCTGACAATCTCAATTCCTTAAGATTAAAGACCTTTGCTAAGTGCGGGAGCAGCTTTGAATTTAACTACTTTTTTGGCAGGAACATTAAGTTTGGCGCCGGTGCGTGGGTTGCGGACAACTCTTGCACTTCTCTTGTCAACTTTGAAGGTACCCATTCCCGGAAGCTGTATTCTCTGACCTTTTTTCATAGCTTTACCGAAGGCTCCTACAAATGCGTTCAAAGCTTTACCTGAATCTTTGATAGAAAGACCTGCATCAGCAGCAATTGCATTTACTAATTCTTTTTTTGTCATAATGAGAGATTTAAGGTTAGACCAATGGTTCTAATTGGATACAAATATATTTCCTTTTTTATCATATGCAAATTATTTTTTCCTATTTTGCTCAAATGATGGCGGTTTTAGCATCATAAAGGTCCTTTTCAGGAATAAAAACCCGTATTTTAAGAAATGCCTCAAATGCCCATCTGGTGGTCATTTGCGTAAATTAACATAAAATCTGTGTTAAAATCCTGTTCATAAATAGTTTATATCTCTGAAAACGTGACAATTATCATTTTTTCCATAAAACTGAGGGAAAATCAAAAAAATATTATCTTTGCGGCGACGCTTGGAAAACGAGGTGTGAGGGAAGGCAGAGGGCGCAGAGCAGAGGGCGCAGGGCAGAGGGCGCAGAGCAGCAAGAGGTTCATTACATATTGGAGAAATGGTCACGCTGGTAGCGTGATAAACTCCGTGGTTGAATGCGGCTTAGAAGTTCATT
>JAAYUS010000255.1 GCA_012517605.1 Bacteroidales bacterium | reverse complement strand
GAAACATTGGCAGTTCCTTCGCTTGTCGTTATTTCATCCCTGGGAGCAGATGAGAAATCTTCAAATTTCTATCTGAGGACGAAAGGTCAGATGGAAAAGAAAGTTGCCGAATCATATCACGGTAATCTTAAATTCGTCCGTCCGTCGCTTCTGATGGGCAACAGAAAGGAATTCAGGTTCGGGGAGAAAATTGCAATCCTTTTTATGAAAGTTTTCGGATGGATATTTGCAGGCCCTCTGGTTCGGTTCAGAGGGATAAAGGCTGCCGATGTTGCAGGATGCATGATAAAAATTTCAGGATTCCCTTCAGGAAAGATGATTTATGAATCTGATGAACTTGTAAGGCTTGCTGAAAAGTAATATTAACTTAAATAAAGGCATTATGTATGAATCCATTCCTCTTCCGCCTGAACTGGTCTCCTATATAGGATCTGAAACCAGGGATTTTGCCGTAAAGGCGAAGCATGCCACACAGCCTAAAGCATCTCTTGTCATGCTCATATTCGGATTTGTATGGCTCGCTTTTTCGATGGTATTCTTTATTTTATTCCTCGGCCCGCTTTTCCAGGGAAAGGAAGTTCATTTTCTTGCCAACGATGTACCGACTGTTGCAGGGCCCGGCAACCTTAAACCAATCTTGCTCCCAGGCATTGTTATCGGTGTGTTTGTACTCATAGGGCTGATTCTAATATATGCGGGTTTCAGGATGCTGTTCAGAAAAGGAGGATATTTCGTGGGAACTCCCAAAAGGCTTATCAGTCTCGAAAGAGGGAAATTCAGGTCAATCGACTGGGAACAGTTTTCGGGTGATATCGAAGTTTCAGGAAATGAAAAGAACGGGAATATCACGCTGGGTATGAGAACAGGCAGTATGGTAAGCCGGAAAAACGGACCTGACCAGTACGTTCCGGATAAAATATACATTTCAGGGATACCTGATGTGTTTGAGGTTGAGCAATTATGCAGGAGAAGGATAAAGGAAAACGATCCCACTCCCCAGTCAACAGGATTCATGCAATAAGGTTCTCTTCAGAGGATTCAAAGGAAAAACTTCATATCTTCACATATTCTTCAATACAGTTTCAGTAAATAAAATTTTAAATAATATGAAAAGATTAATCCTGCTCACAATTGCGATTGTCTGTTTTTCTGACACTTTCAACCTTAATGCACAGACCCGGGATAAGTCTGTTTTCCGGGAATATAAACCCGGCTATTATGAAAACTCAATCCTCAGGGACGACAGGGATGTGAAGGAAAAGGCTGAACCGGCAACCCCGGCCAGGAGGTTTTCGGTTGATCTGTCGGGTGTATCCCTGCCAAATAAAATCGACCTTTATAAAACCAGGCAATGGCATAACCCTCCCGTCTCACAGGGTGCAACAAACACCTGCTGGTGTTTCAGCACAACTTCATTCCTCGAATCGGAAGCATACAGAATAAACAAAGTCCAGGTAAGGCTGTCGGAAATGTACACTGTTTACTGGGAATATGTCGAAAAAACCAAAAGATACGTTCACGAGAGGGGAAAGTCAGCTTTTGCCGAAGGGTCTGAAGCAAATGCCGTTACGAGGATGTGGAAGAAATATGGAGTAGTACCTCTTGAGTCTTACACAGGGCTGACAGGAGGTCGTAAATTCCATAATCATGTCGAAATGTTCAATGAGCTGGAGAAATATATGAACTCGCTCAGGGAAAGTTCATCGTGGAATGAGGAAGATGCTGTGGAAACTGTAAAATCGATAATGAACCATTTCATGGGTGAACCTCCCACTGAGGTGGTTGTCAACGGGAAAAAGATGACCCCTTTACAGTATCTGAATGAAGTGGTAAGGGTCAACCCCGACGATTATGTCGACATTCTTTCCTATATGCAGGAGCCATATTATAAGCAGGTTGAATACAAGGTTCCCGACAACTGGTGGCACAGCAGTGCTTATTATAATGTGCCTCTCAATGACTTCATGGCTGCCCTTAAGAATGCCGTCAGAAAAGGTTATACAGTTAGTATTGGCGGTGATGTTTCCGAACCGGGGCTTGACCGGACTACCCAGTGCGCCGTAATTCCTGACTTTGATATACCATCGGCTTTTATCAATGATGAAGCGCGCCAGTTCCGATTCTCAAACCAAACCACAACTGATGATCATGGAATGCATCTTGTCGGGTATCTTGAAAGGGATGGCAAAGACTGGTACCTGATAAAGGATTCAGGCTCCGGTTCAAGGAATAATGATCCCGCAGCAAAGGAATTCGGATATTATTTCTTCTCGGAAGAATATGTAAAACTTAAAATGATGGATTTCATGGTACATAAGGATGCCGTGAAAGATCTGCTTGCCAGATTTCAATAAATGATGTTCAGGTATTTCATCCTTTTTTTTAATATTATCTGCATCGGAGCCCTTAACAAATACCGTTCAGGAGGCGCCGGGTAAGGATATCTTCGCCGGAAGAATCATGGGAGACCGGCGGACCTCTCGACCTTC
The DNA here is from genome assembly GCA_012517605.1 of Bacteroidales bacterium. Taxonomy (GTDB): domain Bacteria; phylum Bacteroidota; class Bacteroidia; order Bacteroidales; family VadinHA17; genus LD21. The sequence continues at coordinate 1,181 of JAAYUS010000255.1, read as the reverse complement.
AGGAGGGTCCGGAAATCCTTACAAAAGGGGACAAATTGTTCATCAATTATTCATGCCGGGAATCATGGACAGTCGACTACAGGCTGGGCATGCTTGAACTTAAAAATCCTGACATTCCGATTACAGATCCCTCTTCATGGGAAAAAACCGGACCTGTCTTCAGCGGTCTGTTTGGAACAGGGCACTGTTCATTCGTAAAATCGCCCGATGGCAGGGAAGACTGGATAATATATCATTCGAAGAAGAGTGCAAAGGAAGGCTGGGAAAGGGATATAAGGGTACAGAAATTCACATGGGATCTTAACGGATACCCGGTTTTTGGGAATGCAGTACGGGCTGGAGAGGAAATAAGAAGACCTTCGGGAGAAATGAAGCTGAAAAAGTAACTTATGAACTTACCACAATCGCTGTTTTTCAATTAACCGACGCCATAGTGTTACTTGATATTTCTGCTCCAGACTGCTCTGAAAGAGCTGAAGATGAATAACCTCCGGTCTAACCGGAGGTATGAGCCCGACCCCTGATACCAGCTCTGAAGGAGCTGAATATTGTGATCAGGGAAAAAATCTCTCATCTATGTTTATACCATACTCATGAAGCAATATCCTGAACTCTTCTTCAAATGCTTTCTTCTTATGATGTTCTCTCTGATTATTAATGTATTCTATAAGTTTCCCGAGATCCTTATATGAACATGTAAAAGAACCATAGCCATCAGACCAACCCCTAAATGACGGGAAAAGACCGCTTCCCTTTATCCAAATAGATGATGATACTTTGATGTCCTTTACAAAATTGACTGGTGCAATTGAAGGATTCATATCTGTTAAAATATGAACATGATTCTCGACACCATTAATACGATACAGGTAGCTATTCTTTTTTTTAATTACACCAGTTATGTAGGAATAAAGCTGATCTGAGTTTTCCAGCTTAATCGTTGGTTTACTATCCTTTGTTCTGAAAACAATGTGATAGAGATGTTGACGATAACTTGACATACTTTTAGCAATTTGGTTAGTATTAAGCGAGACAATAGCAAGTTAAGAAAAGATATTATGATAGCCAAAAATATTAAACCCCTTCAGGGTTTCAGATCAGAGAGGCGTGTCTCTTCCACCGGTTGCGCCGGTGGTTATTTATATTTAACCGCTGTCGCGGTTTTGTCAACTTACCACAAT
>JAAYUS010000254.1 GCA_012517605.1 Bacteroidales bacterium | reverse complement strand
TTTATTGCCGGGCCGTTAGCGGGCATTGTAATTGACTAACAACGAGAAAATGAAACAAGAAATATTTCTTTGCGAATTTACCCATAAGGATTTTGAAAATTTAATTTCTTGGGTTAACAATGAAAAGGAGTTAATTCAATTTGCTGGACCAATTTTTAGCTTCCCATTGACAAAAGAACAATTAAACGATTACCTAAAAGACCCAAATAGGTATCCATTTAAAATTGTCCTTAAAAATTCAAACTTGGCAATAGGACACTGTGAAGTATATAAGACAAGCGATGACATCGTTAGGCTATGTAGAATTATTATTGGAAATAAAACCTATCGGGGGCAAGGACTTGGTTATGATGCAACTCTAAAACTTATTAAATGGTGCATGGACAATTTAAAACCTAAAACAATAGACCTTAACGTTTATGACTTTAATACAACAGCAATTAAATGTTATGAGAAGATTGGCTTTAAAAAAACTACTGATACCAAAGAAACGACATTTAAAGGAGAAGTTTGGACTTCAATAAGAATGACTTTACAAATTCAAAATCTTACAAATTAATCAATAAAAATTATATGAGAGTATCTTTCATTATTGTTGCTATTTTGATTTTTTTATCAACAGCAACTTATTGTTTATCGCAAGACCTAAAAAACAGCTTGCGACTACAAATAGGTCTTGGACACATTGCTCGGCAAGACTTTGTTTTTTCGCCATTTATTCACCGAGACCTCTCACCCTTAAATTTTGGTATTTGTTATCAAAGAGATAAGAAATATTTTCAAAATGCTAATTTACGCTTAGCATTACTTTCCCCAAGCCATTCAGACATCTATCAGTTTTTTGATGATAACAAAAAAGAAACTACAAGTCCGCATTTTTTCACTCTTGTAGATTTAGACTATTGGTTTGGCAAGTCAATAAAGCAAACAGACAAGGTTTCAACAAAAGTTGGTTTATCCGTAAATGCAGACATTCAAGCATTGAATTATGTTTATGGAAGGATTGGCAGTTTTGGCTATTTCTCATCGTTTGGATTAGGTGGTTTTGTGAATCAAACTTATAAGTTCAATGATAAAAATAGTCTCACTGCTTACGCCTCTATGCCTATAATAAGCTGGTTTGCCCGTTCACCTTATTTGGTAAATGATGATGAATTTATTGAAAATACAAGCTCTCATTCAGGCGTGAAAACATTTTTTGCGTTCATAGGGGACGGCAAACCTGCAACACTGAACAGACTTCAAATGGTGGATATTGGTGCAAATTACACTTATCATCTTAGTCCAAAATGGGATATAGGTATTAGCTATTTGTTTGAATTTATTCATTCAAGCAAACCAAGAAATCTGCTTTCTTACAAAAATTCAATCTTCTTCAACACAAATTTCAATTTTTAATTCTTATGAAAATCAGATTTATTTTAACAGGATTATTGGTGCTATTTCTTTCAGGTTGTGAAAAGATGTTCATTGAACCGCCCAAGAACAACCCTGAAGCAATTTTTGAGAATCTTTGGACTACATTTAATGAAGAATATGCACCCTTTGAAGAACGTAAAGTTAATTGGGACAGCATCTATAATGTATATCGTCCTCTGGTAAAATCAAATACTACTGACGATGAACTTTTTCAAGTATTATCAAATATGTTGAAAGTTTTTGATGATGGACATATAAGCCTTACCGCCCCAAACAGGCAGGTTTTTTATTCCAACAGAATAAGACGAGAAAAAATTGATGATGAACTATTTAACAAACAGATAATTAAAACCTACCTTGAATCAGACTTTAAAACAGGAACTGACGAAAGTTACATTTATGGAAAAATTAAGAACCAAAATGTAGCATACATTTTTTTTGACTATGTTGCAGACAACTGGTTTGTATTAGAAGAGTTCTTGAATAAATACAATAATGTGAATGGCTACATAATTGATTTGCGACATAATCAAGGCGGAGATTTTACTTATTGTTTTTCAGCAATAGGCAGATTAACTAATCAAAACCGATACGTTTTCCGAAGCAAAACTAAAAACGGCAAGGGTAAAAATGAATACACTGAATGGAAGCAATGGTACATAGAACCTAATGGCAATTTTGTAAGCAAACCTATTGTCTTATTGGCTGACAGATATACCATAAGTGCAGGAGAACGTTCCGTAATGGCTTTTAAAACATTACCTAACGTAACCTTTATAGGTGATACTACCAATGGTGCTCACGGTACGATGATAGGTCGTGAATTGGCAAATGGCTGGTATTATTCCTTAGTACCACAAAAGGTTGAACTGTTTGACGGTAAAAGTTATGAAGGCATTGGATTAGCTCCCGATATATATATTAAAAATCTTATAAGTGAAATTGAACAGGGACAAGATAAAACATTAGAATATGCGATTGACCGATTAAAATAACAACGACCCGCTAACAGCCGTTTGCCGCAATGGGGGCTGACGTAGTTAAATCAAGTGCAGTGCTTCTATAAACATTTGTGCTTGGTTGACAGTGAAGTGCTCCGAAATCCCCCACTGCGGCAAGCGGCAAACCGTTAGCCGTAAGCGGCTAGCTTCCTGTACACTAGAGAAAGTTAAACATGACAATTCTGTCTAAAGTATCAAGTTTCTAAAACAAATTCAGTAATGAAAAAATTGAGACTGGATCATGAACTCCCTATTTCAACCTCCAAATGGGGATGGAAATATCATCACCTGGGAATCCCGACTAAAAAGAAAATGAAAGGTGAGACATATCTTAAAAAATTCAAATTCTATGTCTCTGGCTTTTCTTCTTGTCCATTTGGCATTGAATGGATGAGATTCGAAAAGGACAGCCCTGTAAACAAACTAATTCAATCTGTGCCTCACATAGCATTTGAGGCAAGCAACATAGACTATGAGCTATCGACAAATGACTTTAACGTGATTTCTCAACCAGAATCAAATTTTGAAGGCAATTACATAAGATATAAAGACTGGTTTTGTAACATCAAATTCTTTCATTTCTGCTCTTAACGAATCGAAAAAAAATGTAGGTTTGAATCAGCTCTAAACTAATTCAAACCTGAATGGCACGATTTACCGGTATTATAGGCATCCTTGTAATCCTCGGACTGGCATTCCTGTGGTCAAACAACAGGAAGGCCATTAACATACGGCTTGTTGTGACAGGATTGCTCCTGCAGATCGCTCTGGCAGTCTTTATCCTGAAAGTCCCGGTCGGTCAGGATATTTTCGCCTGGCTCGGAAAAGCAATAAACAAGCTTCTTGACTTCTCACAGGAAGGTGGAGCATTCGTATTCGGAGATCTCACCAAAGTATCCCAGATATTGCCCCCTTCAATCGTCAGCTCAGGCGTATTCCTTTTTATACTAATCCCTACGATAATTTTTGTCTGTGTCCTGGTAGCCATGGCTTACCATGTCGGCATAATGCAGAGAGTGGTGGCACTTCTTGCACGCTTTGTACATTGGGCCATGAGAGTAAGCGGAAGCGAAGCTCTGTCGAACGTGGCAAGCGCATTCGTGGGACAGGTGGAAGCACAGATAATGATCAGACCGTATCTGTCAGGAATGACAATGTCGGAGCTTCTTGCCTCCATGACAGGCAGCATGGCCTGCATTGCAGGCGGCGTTATGGCAGTCTATATTTCAATGGGCGTTCCGGCTTCATACCTGCTTGCCGCCAGTCTGATGGCAGCGCCAGGCGCTCTTGTTATATCAAAGATAGTCTTTCCCGAGACACAGGAGTCGGAAACAAAAGGAGTGGTAAAGCTCGAGGTAAAAAAACAGCATACAAACATCATGGATGCCATCTCGCACGGGGCAACCGACGGCATGACCATCTCAATAAATGTCATCGCAATGCTTATCGGGGTTATTGCCCTTGTTGCCCTTGTCGATGCTCTTCTCGGATATTTCGGTTTATTCCTTAACTGGACAGGCATTTCACTCGATTTTATAGGTCTTAATGTTGAACACCTGAGGCTGAAGGATGTCTTCGGCGCATTTTTCTCATTGTTTGCTATTGTCATGGGAGTTCCTGCTTCCGAGTCATTCACTGTCGGCTCACTTATGGGCACCAAGATGGTGATAAACGAGTTCGTAGCATATTCTGACCTTTCACCTCTTATTCAACAGGGGGCGCTCAGTGCAAAATCGATAGTCATAGCAAGCTTTGCTCTATGCGGGTTTGCAAATTTCAGCTCCATCGCGATACAGCTTGGAGGAATCGGAGCAATGGTCCCGCAAAGGAAGGCCGACCTTGCCAGGCTGGGCTTCAAAGCCATGATCTGCGGGACAATGGCATCATATATCTCTGCATCGCTGGCAGGGATTCTGATGTAGTTCCCCTCGCCCTGTTCACGTACTCACCCCCTGCCCCCTCTCTACCCCGTAACGAGGGGATTAGTTTTCGTCCTGGCTTGTCACTCCCTTGTTTGTTTTACCCCCCATCCCCCCTTCAGGGGGGCAGGGGGGTAAACAAAACAGCAGGGGGGCAGGGGGGTGAGTACATGAATTTAGAACGAGGCCGGAACAACACAGGAGGATTGCCTCCGGCGATCCCATCGGGGAGATCCCTGCAACGACAAATTGCTCATCAGCGAGCTGCGCTCGCTTAGATTTTTATTTTACATCTGTCCTCGCTCATGCGGCGCATGGCTGATGGATTGCCTTCGGCGATCCCTGAGATGGGATCCCTGCAATTCAAAATCATTCCCTTACTCCTTTCAGTCGTTAGGTATTTTTGTTTTATGACTTTTCTCTCTGAGGTGAGCCTCAATCAAAAAGTCATAAAACAAAAATCCCATCTGCCAGCAGGCAGATGGGAATGATTTTGAGTTGCGGAGAGAGGGGGATTCGAACCCCCGGTACAGTTACCCATACGGCAGTTTAGCAAACTGCTGGTTTAAGCCACTCACCCATCTCTCCTTAAAGAACCGTGCGCGACAAAAATAGCTAAACAGGAATAAACTTCAAAATTTGAAGTTAGTTATTTCAAATCTTCTCAAGGAGGACTACGTTTTCAACATGATGCGTATGCGGAAACATATCGACAGGCTGCACCCTGAGAACCCTGTAATTATCGTGCAGAAGAGCTATATCCCTTGCCTGTGTGGCAGGATTGCAGCTTATATAAACTATCCTTGCCGGTGATGCCGAAACTATCGCCTTCACAACATCCTCATGCATGCCGGCCCTTGGCGGATCAGTGATAACGACGTCAGGCCTGCCATTCTCGTCAAAAAACCTGTCATTAAGAACAGACCTGATATCTCCAGAGAAAAATTTCGTATTTGAGATATTGTTGATCTCAGAATTTATGACGGCATCCTTAACAGCATCATCAATGTATTCTATGCCAACAACCTTCCTGGCCGAATCAGCAACAAAATTTGCGATTGTCCCGGTCCCTGTATAAAGATCGTAAACCACCTCATTTCCTGTCAGACCGGCAAACTCCTTCGCAATTTTATACAGTTTGACTGATTGCAAGGTATTTGTCTGGTAAAACGACTTTGGACCTATCCTGAATCTGAGCCCTTCCATTTCTTCAACAAGATGATCCTCTCCGCTGTAAAGAACCGGTTCCTGATCGGCCAGCGAATCATTCTTTTTTGTATTGATTATGTAAAACAATGATTTAATCCGGGGAAATTCTGTTGCAAGATAATCCATAAGCTTCTCTATCCTGCCCTTTTCATCGAGAAAAAAGACAACAATAACCATCACTTCTCCCCTGCTGTTATTTCTTATAATAAGATTTCGGAGGAATCCTGACTGTTCCCTCAGGTTGAAAAACGCATATGCATTTTTATGAGCGAAACGCCTTACGGCATCACGGATTGCATTTGATGGTTCGGGCTGAAGATGGCATTCCCTGATATCAAGCACCTTGTCGAACAATCCCGGTATATGAAAACCAAGAGCGTCCTCCTTAACAAAACTGCTCTCTGACGTTATTTCTTCTCTTGAAAGCCAGCGCTTGTCAGAAAAAGTGAACTCAAGTTTGTTCCTGTATTCGTAGATCTGAGCTGAACCGGCTATCGGATCCATTTCAGGCAATTCAAGCCTTCCCAACCTCGTAAGATTGTCCCTTACCTGTTTTTCCTTCCATACAAGCTGAAGATCATAGGGAAGGTGCTGCCATTTGCAGCCTCCGCATACGCCGAAATGAACGCACCGCGGCTTAATCCTGTCGGGAGAATATTCATGGAACCGGATGACAGATCCTTCCATATATTTCTTCCTTTTCTTCTTAACCCTTATATCTACAACATCGCCGGGAACGAGCATAGGCACAAATACAACCTGGTTCTCAACCCTGGCAAGTGCATTTCCTTCAGCACCGATATCAGTTATCCTTACCCTTTCAAGCAGGGGCATGTCTTTTTTTCTTCCCACTTCTGTAACTTATGATAATTCCATTCAACAAACCACCTTTCCCGTTTTCCCCAAGGGGAAAAAGCTTCCTGCAGCACCTCCTTCCCCTTTGGGGGAAGGCCGGGAAGGGGGAAAGAGCTTCACTTTGTTATCAATTTATCTAAGAATTTCTTACACTCATCTTTCGTCAAAAATATCCCAACAAATATTTCACTTATTATCCCTTATGTCAATAAGAAATTCAAGCCCCCTGGTCATACATGGCATTATGGCATCGCCATGGTCAAGACCCGGTATGATCGTTTTGGTACAAACTGATGAACTCGTCCCGGCAAGGATCATCTTATCATAAAACAGATTTGTTGATGATACCGGTACCTGGGTGTCGGCATCGCCATGGACAAGGAGCAAAGGGATTTGAGTATTGTATGGTTCTATGCTGTTTGTAACAAGTGAATTTCTTACTGAGGAATACTTTGCATCGGAATAGTTTGTCCTGAAATCTTCCTTTACAAGTTCAGGTATTGATGTTGAAAGTTGTGAATTGATCTGATCGGCGGTATGGTTTCCGTCATACAGCGTGGAAAGGCGCGAAGCATAGGGTTCATTCAGCAGGTCATTAACAGGATTTTTAATATAATCATAAAAAGTATAGGCATAGATGATATAGCCAAGATATGCAGGGACGGGGTAAGATTCTGAACTAACCATGCCGGTCAGAATATGATAGAGGTCGTACGGCCCGGCTCCGCAAACAGTACCTGCCAGTGTGAATTCGTCCGGTGCTTCTGTTTCGAGATATTTATGGAGCGACATTGTTGCCCATCCTCCCTGGGAGTATCCTATAAGATAGTATTCGTTTTTTAACTGAACCCCGGGAAATTCATCAGTGGCCTCATTCACAGCCCTGAACATATCTGTTATTGAATTAACAGTCGGTTCTGACAAAAGATATGGATGCGGAATATCAGACGAGCTTCCGAAACCCGGATAATCAGGAATTACAACAACAAAACCCATTGAAGCAATATATTCAACAAGCTGGTACATATAATTCCCCGGATCTTCGCTGGGACAGGCAGCATTCAGGGTATTAGTGCCGTTCTGAAAGCTAAGAACCGGATATTCCCCCGGCACATCAGGTATTGAAACCAGTCCTGATGCTTCAATTCTCTTCCCTCCCACCATTGTTCTGTAGACAACCTTGTAAACATTTACACCTGTTGTCACATGCTGCTGAAGTCCTGCAATTTCGGGATAAGATTGTCCGGCATATGAAAGAAGGGCGTCGATATATGATTCGGAATAACTTGATGCAAGCGTATTTCTTACAAAATGTTCATATTCCGGCACATCATCCTTCCGGCAGGTAGTGAAAATGAAGGCAGAAATGAAAAGAATAACAAAATATCTTAATATGTATCTCTTTTGAAGCATTGTAATTTTATAGTTTCAGCAAAGATAATCCATCCTGCGGAACTCTCTGCTTTTAAGGCTTCCATACTTTTTCTATCTTTGCTCAATTTTTAAAACCATGGTTTCTGTACAGGATCTGTCGTTATCCTTTGGGAGTTTTGACCTTTTGACTGACATTTCATTTCTGATAAATGAACAGGACAGGATTGGCCTTACCGGAAAAAACGGAGCAGGGAAATCGACCCTTCTTAAACTGATCGCAGGGATTCAGAGTCCCACAAAAGGTAAGGTTGACAAATCCAAAGAAGTCACCATAGGTTATCTCCCTCAGCAGATGAACCTCGATGATAAGACATCAGTCATCAACGAGGTTTTAACTGCTTTTGAAGGGTTAATTAACCTTGAGGCAGAAATTGAATCGTACGGAAAAGAAATTGCCTCGAGGACCGATTACCATTCATCCGAATATCTAAAGCTTTGCGACAGGCTCGCCGAAACGGAGGAAAGATTCAGGATGCTGGGAGGCAACAGTTATCTTGCCGATACAGAGCAGACGCTTACGGGTCTTGGTTTTGAAAGGAGCGATTTTGACAGGCCGACAAGGGAGCTCAGCGGCGGATGGAGGATGAGGGTTGAGCTTGCAAAGCTTATCCTTAAAAAACCATCGCTGTTTCTTCTTGATGAACCGACAAACCATCTTGACATCGAATCGATCCAGTGGCTTGAGACATTTCTGGCAGGTTATCCCGGCGCTGTGATGCTCGTATCACACGACCGCGCCTTTCTTGATAATGTCACAAACAGGACAATAGAAATCTCCCTTGGAAAGATATACGATTACAGGGTGTCATGGTCAGAATATGTTGTCTTAAGGGAAGAAAGAAGAGCCCAGCAGATAGCATCCTTCAGGAACCAGCAGAAAATGATAGAGGATACTGAAAAATTCATTGAGAGGTTCCGCTACAAGGCTACGAAGGCCATCCAGGTACAGTCGAAAATCAAGCAGCTCGACAAGATAGAAAGGATTGAGGTCGATGAAGAGGACAATTCGGCCATCAACCTGAGATTTCCTCCTGCTCCGCGTTCAGGCACCGTTGTTGTTGAAGCCGAAGGTCTTTCCAAAAGTTTTGGATCGCACGTAGTCCTTAAGGATGTATCGATTACTATTACGAGAGGTGAAAAAGTTGCTTTTGTCGGCCGAAACGGCGAGGGCAAAACAACATTTTCCCGTATCATTACCGGAGAGCTTGATTACGAAGGGTCTTTTAAGACAGGGCATAACGTAAGGATAGGATATTTTGCCCAGAACCAGGATGAGCTTCTGGATGAGAATATGACGGTGCTTGAAACCATAGACTACGCTGCCAAAGGCGAGGTAAGGACGAAAATAAGGGATATGCTGGGGGCTTTTCTTTTCAGGGGAGAAGAGGTCGATAAAAAGGTGAAGGTGCTTTCCGGAGGCGAAAGATCGCGCCTCGCCCTTGTAAAGCTCCTCCTTGAGCCATGCAACCTGCTCCTTATGGACGAGCCGACAAATCATCTCGACATGCGCTCAAAGGATATCCTGAAACAGGCCCTGCTGAAATATGATGGCACATTAATTGTAGTTTCTCACGACAGGGATTTTCTCGACGGACTGGTTTCCAAAGTTTATGAATTCAGGCACAACAGGATCAGGGAAAATATAGGAGGGATATACGATTTCCTCAGAAAGAAGAAAATCGTAAGCCTCAGGGAGATAGAGAAAAAGGACCGGACAGTGACTGAAACCAGATACGAGGGTGATTCAACGAACAAGCAGAAATACATAGAAAAGAAGGAATATGAAAGGAACCTGCGCAAACTCAGGAGAAGGCTCGAGGACTCGGAAAAGGAAATAGAAAGGATGGAAAAGGAGCTGGCCGTGTTTGATACGGAACTTGCCAGGACTGCAACCTCACCCGAAAGCGCAGAAATCTTTATTAAATATGAGGATCTCAGGAAAAAACTCGATATTGAAATGGAAAACTGGACCAGATATTCGCATGATGTGGATGAGTTCCTGAAAAACAATGAATAAAGATGGACTATCCGGAATTTATAAAAGAGTATCCGGTTCATGTTTATGAAACCGGTCCCGACGGGAAATTAAGTCTTGCATCATTGTTTGATTACTTTCAGGATATTGCATCCGACCATGCCGTTTTACTTGGTTATGGGAGGGATGACCTGATGAAGAATAATCATTTCTGGGTACTTTCGAGGATATTTTCCAGGATTGATGAATTGCCGGCATGGGGTTCAAAAATAACTGTCAGGACCTGGCCAAGGGGTACCGACAAGCTTTTCGCCTTAAGGGATTTTGAAGCCCGCTTCAGCGATGGAAGGATAGCTGCAAAAGCCACATCATCGTGGCTGATAGTGGATTATTCAACAAAAAGGGTGAAGCGCCCTGATGAGGACCTTTCACGGTTAAACTTCCAGCCGGAAAGCAGGGGAGCGCTTGAAAGAAATGCAGGCAAGCTCGCACCTCCGGACGAAACACCGGTCGCAGGTAAGCCGTTCAGTGTCAGGATCAGCGATCTCGACGTTAACCTTCATACCAATAATGCACGATACCTCAGATGGGTGACCGACAGCTATGACCTTGATTTTATAATGAATAATGTACCTGTTTCAGCTGAAATAAACTATCTTGCCGAATCGCGGCTAAATGACAGCATTGTAATTATGACTTCTGATGTAAAAGGCGGAGATAAGTTATATGACCATCTGATTGTCAGACCTGACGATAGCAAGGAGCTCTGCAGGCTGAGGATAATGTGGAAGACCAATCATTCATGAGAGAAACTTAAATTAACGAAATATGATCCGTAATTATTCTTCAGGGGTTTTAAGGATGCTGTTGGCGGTTTTTACCGGCCTGGCGTTTTTTTCCTGCAGTTCAACGCAAAGGGTCGCAGTAGATACAAAGGATCTTTCTTACCTGTACAATCCCACAAAAAGCTCTATTAAGCCGAGGTTCAGCGTTTTCAATGAGTCAGACCAGACTTCGGTGCTGTCGGTGAAATTTTTTGCGCCCGACCTGTTCTTTTCCGAAGCAAATCCCCAGGGAATTCCTATGGCCCAGATACTTGTTACGGTTAAGCTGTTCAATACCACAAGCGGAAGAATTCTTGCCGATACCGCATATTTGGATGCCAACATAGTCAGAACAGAAGGGAAACAGGAGTATGTTTATAAAATCCCGTTAAGGGTCGAGCATGGGTTTGTCTACAATGCCGAAGTAAAGATACTCGACAAGCTCCGGGCGGAGGTTATCCAGTCGTTTGTTCCATTTAATACTCTTTCTTATACGAACAGATACAATTTCATTGCCAGGGGCAATTTTATGAAAAATGAGCTGTTCAACCCTGTCGTACGGGCAAACGAATATGTAAATCTTGTTTATCCCCAGGGAACTGCCGACTCGCTTTTTATTTCTTTTTATCAGCCACTTAAGGACGTCCCCTATCCGCCCTCAATGCTTTTGCCGGAAAAAACAATCGATTATCCGCCTGATACTGTTGTTGCATTAAGATACTCAGATACCATCCCGCTTATGTTTCCCTCCAGCGGGGTGTATTTCTGCTCGACCGAAAGGGACAGCGAGGATGGATATACTTTTTTCAATTTCGGGGATGCCTTCCCGGCCATGAACTCACCCGAAGTGATGATTGAACCTCTTGCTTATCTTGCCTCAGAGGATGAGATGAATTCAATGCGGACATCCGAAAGGCCAAAGGTTGCACTCGATGAATTCTGGATAAAGTGCGGCGGAAATATCGACAGATCGAGAGAACTTATAAGGATTTACTATACAAGAATCCTGTATTCAAATTATTATTTCACATCTTTCAAGGAAGGATGGAGAACCGAACGCGGTATGATATATACCATTTATGGTCCGCCTGATAAGGTTTACAAGAGCAATGAAGGCGAAAGCTGGGGATACCGTAAGCCTGTACTTAAATCGACATGGGGCGGCAGGGTTCATCTGAAGGAGGATTATATCTGGTTCATTTTCAGGGCAAGGCAGAACAAATACTCGGAAAATGATTACTATCTGAGCCGGAGTGAAACACTTGTCACATACTGGGACAAAGCTATTGCATCATGGAGAAAAGGCATAGTTTTCCGTCTCGATAATCCCGAAGATCTTTAACCATGCAAAAGGAATCTGACTGCATTTTTGGCCTGAGGCCTGTTATTGAAGCGATAAAGGCCGGGAAACCCATTGACCGGCTGCTGGTACGTCAGGGTCTGCAGGGGCAATTGTACCATGAACTGATGGTTGAAGTGAGGAAATACAATATCCCTTTCCAGATAGTACCCGTTGAGAGAATAGAGCTGGTGACCCGTAAAAACCACCAGGGAGTTCTGGCCTGGCTTTCGCTCATTGAATTTCAAAATATTGAAAATCTTCTCCCGATGATCTTTGAAAAGGGAGAGGATCCCCTGATCATTGCACTTGACGGGGTTTCGGATGTAAGAAATTTCGGGGCTATCGTGAGAAGCGCCGATTGTCTTGGGGCACATGGTATTGTGATACCAGAAAAAGGATCGGCCAGGATCACTGCAGATGCGATAAAAACCTCAGCCGGAGCGCTTCATTCATTTCCGGTATGCCGCGAAAAAAGCCTGGTACGATCTGTTGAATACCTTAAACAGTCAGGCCTGAAAGTGATTGCAGCGACCGAAAAATCGGGGATTGCAATATCAATGGCACCATTGAGAGGTCCGGTAGTGATAATTTTGGGCGCTGAGGACAAGGGGATAAGCAGGGAACTGCTTGCATTGGCGGATCAAAGCGTTAAAATACCAATGACAGGCAATATTGCTTCTCTTAATGTTTCGGTTGCGGCAGGTATTCTTCTCTATGAAACCGCAAGGCAAAGATCCGTTTAATCAGGATATAATTCCCATGATACGCTGGTCAAGCAGTTCCTGGTCTTTTGTGAACGAAGCAAGGCCTGCAAGAGTGAGCAGGGTATCGGGAGCAATTTTACCGGCCTTAATCTTGTCCTGCCATTTTGAGTAAACTGGTATTTTCCCGTCATGTGAAATAATATCCTTTTCCTCTTTTGAAAGCAAAGGAAACATATCTTCCAAACCTTCTCCATGTGCCATCCGGATCAGTTCCTGGCCCGTTGCAGCCATTTTAGCTGATAACCGTTCCGCGAGACTGAGTACCTTATCATCAACTTCCCAGAATTTTTCAATATGTGCTCCGTCGGCAGACTGATATAGTTTTACATCATAATTTTCATGGGTTCTCGGACTGAAGTTACCGGTTAAGGATTTCCTTCCTGCTTCAGCAACCTTCGGAGGCATTGTGAATACATCGGTACCGGCAAGGAGTTTGAGCTGGTTATGATGTCTGAGGCTGGCCGCAATGACTTTTGTCTGCCACGGATTCCGTGCCGACAATCCCGTGACCCAGTTCTGGGATGAGATAACAGCCATCTCCCCTGCTCCGGAGCCGTCGCCGAGCTTGTTGTCCATCAGGAAGGCTCCGATTCTTCCAAGAAAGACATTTACATAATCAGGCCTTGCTGCCAGTGTGACAAGAACATTCTGCCTTGCGCTGAACTCAAGGGTGAAATTTATCCTTACGCCGGCATCGCGAAGCTTCCTTGCTCCTATAAGCCCTTCGGCGGTAAAAGGTACTTTTATTATGAACTGGTCGGGACATATCTCGTGGTAGCGTTTCCCGTAGTATTCAATGGCTTTTATATCATGGGCAGTATCCGTATGAAGCTCCACGCTCACATATCCCCCGAACTTTGTTGCAAGCCGGAGACCATGACGCGCGTTTATCATGAATGCAATTTCCTTCACCTTTTCCTCAACAGGCAATCCGTTCAGTATATGCCGGGCCTCGGAAATGAAAATATCATAAATACCCTTCTGTATTTCATTGTTAAGAAGGGTATTGTTTGTTGTAAGAGCGCTCATTTCAGCCGACCAGTTTGCTTCTGCCTCTTCAATGTCGCCTGTATCAAGCCATAATTCAGTACCTGTATTTGAAAGAGCTTCCCAGAATTGATCCTTCTTTCCGGAAACGTGCTTTTCATTCAGATTTGCCCAGATGAAATCGCTAATTCTCGTGTTCAGGTCAGCCATGATGTTAAGTATTTAACAATTGGCAGCAAAATTAATTAAAATCTTTATCCTTGTTGATGATAATTAATAGCTTTATGACCTTATCAATTATTCACCTTAAAATGAAAAAGATATCATCTTTAATCCTGGTTTTGTGCACTTTATCGCTTTCCGGGCAAAACACATTTGATAAATATTTTATTGACAGGGTCCTACGGTACGATTTTATGTTTGCCGGATCGAGCCGGAAAACAGTCGTGTATCCTGTTGGCATGAAGGAAGAACCTTTCTTTGGCGGTTCTCATTTAAACCTTATTGATCCGTTCAATTACGGAAATTTTAAATATGAGTTGTACGATCAGGCGACAAATACCCTTATCTATTCAAGAGGATTCTGCACCCTTTTCCAGGAATGGCAGACTACAGCCGAAGCAAAAACGACTGAACGGAGCTTCTATGAGGTGGCAACGATGCCATTCCCGAAGGCGAAGGTGAGGTTTGTCCTGAGCATGAGGCAAAAAGATGGCAGCTTCACTCCGATACATGAAACAGTGATCGACCCTGCAGATATTTATATAAGGAGGGAAAAACCTGCAACTGCAAACGTTACAAGAATTTATGGCAACGGCAATTCTGCCGCAAGTGTCGACCTTGCATTCATTGCAGAAGGATATACTTCGGGGGAAATGGGTAAGTTCAGGGAAGATGTAAAGAAGATGGCAGATGTACTTTTTGCCGAAGCTCCGTTCAGCGATTACCGCGATAAGATAAATATATGGGCGGTGGAGGCTGTTTCAGCCGACTCGGGAACCGACATCCCGGGAGAAAACATATACCTGAATACTGCCCTGAATTCGAGTTTTTATACTTTCGGGACCGACAGGTATCTTACAACTCAGGATATTAAATCTGTCAACGACTATGCTGCAAATGCGCCCCATGATAATATAATTGTGCTTATCAACAGCACCTTATACGGAGGCGGTGGCGTTTACAACTATTACAGCGGAACGACGACAGGGCACGCACTGTCTCCTAAGGTGTTCATTCATGAATTCGGTCATGGATTTGCAGGGCTGGCTGATGAATATTACTCATCGGAGGTGGCATACGAGGAATTTTATCCGCTGAATGTGGAACCATGGGAGCCAAATATCACTACGATGGTCAATTTCGATTCAAAATGGAAGAAGCTGATCGCAGCCGGTACTCCTGTTCCGACACCTGCTGAAGAAAAATATGCAGGTGTGACTGGCTTGTTTGAGGGAGGAGGCTATTCTGCCAAAGGTATTTTCAGGCCTGAGATGGATTGCAGGATGAAGAGCAACGGTCCGAAGGGATATTGCACAGTATGCAGTGATGCAATAAAAAAGGTGATCGAGTTCTATACAAAATGACATGACTTTCTCGGTGATCTCAGTGTCCTCTGCGCTTCTCTGTGCACCCTGTGTAACTAAAAGAACTTACACCGGGTTCACAGAGGACCACCGAGAGCCACAGAGAAGCACTGAGACACTGGGCAGATAAGGTTATTTGTTTTTTCTGTCGAACAGATAAAACAGAACCAATGCGAGGCCGCCAAAGAGAAAGATCATCGAGAAATAGCCTGTCTCCTCCGAAGGGAACAGACCTGCTGATTCACAGAGGGCGCCGGCAATTATGCCAAGGCCTATGCCCATCAGGAGCATTCCGATTTTAAGGGTGAACTTACCCCAGCTGTAGGAGGACTTCCCTTCCTTCCCTGTATTGAAAAGACTTGCGTCAGCTCCTTTTTCTATAAGGGCCATTCGCTCCTTGTTGCGGGTGGTGTAATGAAGGTACATGATCCCGAATACTGTCGCAAACAATGCGATAAAAGCAACTAATGTTTCCATGACTGTGTTTTTTGGTTAATTTTCACCCTTTAGACATGGATACATTCGCTCAGGTTTCATAAATTCAAAAGTTTCTTAAGATATTTTCCAGGGAACGGTAAAAAAATTATCGAATTATGGAAACCCCTGCTGGCTTTTATACGTCAAATGGCTGGAATGGAAAGGGAAAACGATATATCGTATATTGATAAAGTGCTTGCAGGCAATGTAAACGCTTTTTCATACCTTATAGACAGGCATAAAGATAAGGCCTTCAACCTTGCATACAGGATATGCGGAAACAGGGAAGAAGCTGAGGAAATAGCGCAGGACGCCTTCCTCAAAGCGTTCAGGTCGCTTAAGGATTTCAGGAAAAAGAGCAGCTTTTCAACCTGGCTCTACAGGATTGTATATAATACATCTGTTTCTCTTGTTAGGACAAGGGGCTCACGGGTTCTTTCCCTTGAGGAATTCCCTGCCGATGCTGTTGATTTTCTTGCTGAAAGCTCCAATGAGGATGAGGCAGTTGACAATTACAGGAATTCTCTTGTTAACTTTGCGCTGCAGAAACTGCATGAAGAAGAAAGAGGTCTTATCACACTCTATTACTTTGATGAGCTTGAGACCGATGAGATTGCATTAATTACAGGCATAAAAAAGCAAAACATCAAGGTGAGGTTATTCAGGGCGAGGCAGAAGATGGCCGGTATTATTAAAACCGCTGAAAAGAAAAACGCATACTACAATGAATAAGGAAGACAAAAATAACGATGATCTTCTCCGGAAATTCATGGATCCCGGAAAGAAAGAATTGGCTCCCGAAGGATTCACAGCGAAGACCATGGCAAGGATCATGATTGAAAAACAATCAGAGCCATCACGGGAGAGCTTCCTTGTGAGAAACAGGGTCCCGCTTGTATCACTGTCTGTAACAGCAGCGCTGGTAATATGTGCAATATTTATTCCTGCCGGAGGCAGCAGTTCCCTTGGATCGGCGGTGTGGTCGTATTTCAATGATATTGAATTTGCACTCCCACGGTTTAATAATACATGGTTTGAAAATTCAGCTTTACCCCAATGGGTTGCTCATGCAGTGTCCGGGATCCTGATCCTGATGTTTATCGACAGGGCGCTTAATTTTGTCTTTCGTAAAAAAGATAACCCCGGGCAATAACGGAAGAAAATGAAGTAATAAAATTCAGAAGGTAATTACACGTGAGTTGAGGCCTAAGGCATTCAATGACCTGCTCATTGCCATCAGGACTTCCTTAATGCCAAGCTTTATCTCGCAGCTTCCCTTCAGGTGAACTATCAGGGCACACTGTTCAGCCTGTACCGCATCATGCCCGCAAACCTCAACGAGCGATTTTATGACATGATCAAAAGTATTGATCTCATCATTGTAGAGAACAAGTGAATATTTCTCTTCACCGCTGCGAAGTTTGTCATTCCTGCGAATTGTCTTTTCTTTCATTTCTGGCTTTCAAATAATTGTCTGGCAGTCTCAAGCGGAATTTCCCTGCTCCCAAGATAGGCTGCCACTTTTGCTTCGCGATAACCGTTTCTGTTTAGGAGTCCGGCATACTCGGAAGCGCTTTCAAAGGTAATGAATTTTCCAATTAGATATACAAATGCTCCATCGTCGGCATTAACCACTTCAAAACCCCTGTTTCCCGCCATCGTACTGTAATTCTCATATTTATCATTGCTTACAGGTTTAAGGCTACGGAAAACCTCCACCCTGTAGACAAGGGTTGTAACAGCTTCACCTGATGACTTCTTAACCGGAGCAGCACTGAACAATGGCTTCTGCCCCCATTCCTTTTCAAGTATTGAAGCCCTTTCAACAGAAACCGGTTTGCCATCCAGAACTGCATTGATAAAGGCATCCCTGAAACCGATCTGTCGCACCAGAAGAAGAGCGCTTCCGGCATCGGACATCCGTCTGAACATCCCTGCGAAATATTTTTTGGCATCGCTGCCTGGTATGCTGTATCCTGCGACAGGTGAGATACCCTTGAAAAAAGAGGCTTCAACGGGTTTGCTGAAAACGCCGATCTGTATCCTGTAAACCAGGCCTTCCGGCAGCTGGCTTTCAAAAGCTATCTTCTGGCGTGCTGCAAGAGCCGGGTTTGTCTCGATTTTAAAGGAAGAAAGAGCCTCCTTAGGGACAGGTTTTAGCTGCTGATCAGGGGAGCCGGGCACTGATGACTGAACTGAAGTCACTTTCGATGAATCGCTGAATTTCTTGTCGGCAAGTTTTTGATAATCGGCCGATTTAGCTTCCATTTCAGCTATTCTCGACTTTTCATTAAGCTGCTGGTCGGCAGGCATCCTGCCAAGCCTGGTTTTGGCTTCCGAAGCTATTGCCGTTATTGAGTCAGCCTTAACCTGGTAATTCATTGCCTCTGTCAGGACCTTATCATAATCGTCAGGAACTCCCTCCCTTGCCTTTGCCGGCTTTTCAGTAACAGGTAAGTTTTCAGCAACAGCAGTTTTCGCGGTTGTAATCGAATCTGTCAGAACTGAACTGCCCGGTTCCTGTGAAGCTTTATTTTCGGCCATTGCAAGTGACTTATCTATCTTCCCCCTGCCTTCTTTCGCTTCCTGAATATATTCAGCAACATTCATTGTCCTGGCAATCCTGCGTCCAACCTTGTTTTCATATGTGTTGTATGATTTAACGGCTTCGGTGAATCTCCCCGACATTTGCTGTGAACGGCCAAGATAAAACCAGGCATCATCGGGTACGCTTTTAATATCGAGTGCACCGTTCAGGGCATCAAGCAGATATTCCTGGGCATACTCAGGATCCCTGTTCAGTTTGACAAGGCAGACACCCTTGTAATACTTGTACAACGGGTCCCTTGAGTAATTCTGAAGAAGGATGTCAAATTCAAGATATGCCTTCTCATAATCGCCTTTGGCAAAAGCGTCAAGTGCAGCCTGACGCGATGGCCTCCTCACCGTACCCTGGGAAAAGGATTCGCCGACCGCCACCTGAACAATCATAATTACTGCCAGCAGTGAAATATTGCAAACTCTTTTCAAACCCATCTGCAAACCTTTTTGTTATATCATTCCGGTATAAGCACGATACCGGTCTGATATGGATTCTCTGTTAATAATAATTATCCGCTTTAAAACCAAATACGGCTCAAACTTCGTAAATTTACCCCTAATTACAAAATTTAAGGAAATGGCAAAGTTAAAAGAGGGCATGAAGGCCCCTGAATTCGAAGGCACCGATCAGGATGGAAAAAAGGTAAAGCTGAGTGACTTTACCGGTAAAAAAGTTGTTTTGTATTTCTACCCTAAGGACAATACACCTGGATGCACGGCTGAAGCATGCAGCCTGCGGGACAATTATCAGGAACTGCTGAAAAAAGGATTTGCCGTTGTGGGAGTAAGCGCCGACAGCGAGAAATCGCATAAAGGGTTTGCTTCAAAATACTCCCTGCCATTCCCCCTGATTGCCGACACATCGAAAAAGATACTGAACGATTACGGCGTTTACGGAGAAAAACTTATGTACGGGAAGAGCGTAATGGGGATCATCAGGACAACTTTTATAATTGACGAAAGTGGAATGATTGAAAAGATCATATCAAAAGTTGATACAAAAAACCACTCAGATCAGATATTTGCATTTTATAAATAATCAAACCAGTAATATGAGCAGCGAAAGAAAAGAAATCAACAAGGATAAACTTAAGGCACTTGAGGTAACCCTTGGTAAAATAGAAAAGGATTTTGGCAAAGGAACAATAATGAAGCTGGGCGATCATGCCATTGAAAATATTCAGGTAATATCGACCGGATCGATAGGTCTCGATTCAGCCCTTGGCATTGGGGGATTTCCAAGAGGAAGGGTCATTGAGATCTATGGACCTGAAGCCTCGGGAAAGACAACCCTGGCAATACATGCAATAGCAGAGGCCCAGAAAAACGGTGGCATTGCTGCAATCATTGACGCAGAACACACATTCGACAGAAATTATGCCGAGAAACTGGGCGTTGATGTGGAAAATCTCCTTATTTCCCAACCCGATAACGGAGAGCAGGCTCTGGAAATAGCCGATAACCTTATAAGATCGGGCGCGCTCGATATTATTGTCATTGACTCTGTTGCCGCTCTGACACCAAAAGCAGAAATCGAAGGTGAGATGGGTGATTCAAAGATGGGCCTCCAGGCAAGGCTGATGTCGCAGGCTCTCAGGAAACTTACAGCAAACATAAGCAAGACAAACACGTCGTGCGTTTTCATCAACCAGCTAAGGGACAAGATCGGAGTGATGTTCGGCAATCCTGAAACGACAACAGGCGGTAATGCCCTTAAATTCTATGCATCAGTAAGGGTCGACATCAGAAAAACAAACCAGATCAAGGAAGGTGAGGAGATCATCGGCAACAGGACACGCGTTAAAATTGTAAAAAACAAGCTGGCTCCTCCTTTTAAAAAGGCCGACTTCGACATATTATATGGTGAAGGAATATCCCAGCTCGGTGAAATCGTTGACCTTGGAGTCGATTTAGACATTATCAGGAAAAGCGGATCGTGGTTCAGCTACGGCGACACGAAACTGGGGCAGGGCCGTGATGCTGTAAAGCAGATTATCAAAGACAATCCCGAACTTTACGACGAACTGAAAGAGAAGATCTCAGAAGCTCTTAAAAACCAGAAATAATCCTGAATGGATATTTTATATGAAACCCGGATGTATTGCATACACAAACATGTATAAATACTATCAGCGGGTTCCTTGATACCATAAAAATCAATGAAATAATATTATGAAAAGGTCATTTTGCCTGTGGATGTCCGTATTAATTCTTGCAGCCGTTTCATGCAAGCCAAAAACTACCGGAACCACTGCTGCGGCAGAGGAAGCAGCCCCGGTTATTGATAACAAGCTAACCGATGATGAAAAAGCAGGAGGCCTGATGACTCCGGAAATAATGTGGAAGTTCGGGCGGCTCGGATCTATAGTACTTTCCCCTGACGGATCTGAGGTATTATATACTGTATCAAGGAGAGACCTCCAGACTGAAGCATCGGAGACCGACATATTTAAAATAAGCAGCAGCGGAGGGGATCCTGTTCTGCTTGCCCGGGGAGGAAGTTCGCCCCAATGGTTCGAAAATGGCAAAAAGATAGCATTTGTTAAGGGATCAGGTCTTATGACAATGAATGCCGACGGTTCGGAACAGAAAAAGGTTGAAGGCCTGCCGGAATTTGAGATATTCTCTATTTCTCCTGACGGCAAAAGGATTTATTTCACAAGAAGGGTCAAACTCGACCAGACAGCCAACGAAAAACACAATCTGCCAAAAGCAAATGTCAGGATAATAAATGATCTGATGTACAGGCACTGGAATGCCTGGAGCGATTATTCGTACAGTCACATATTCATTGCTTCATTCAACGGATCAGCTGTTTCGGGTGAAAAGGACATAATGAAGGATCAGAAGTTTGAATCACCCACAGCCCCTTATTTTGATGAACGCGAGATTGCATGGAGCCCCGACGGAAAGTATATTGCCTATACATCGAAACGCCTCAGGGGGATTGATGATGCAGTAAGTACAAATTCTGACATTTACCTATATGAAATTTCATCAGGCAAAGAGACTAACATAACCGAAGGAAATGCCGGATATGACAGATACCCTGTTTTTTCTCCGGATGGATCAATGATCGCATTCCAGAGCATGGAGAGGAATGGTTATGAAGCAGATCTTGACAGGCTGTTCGTGTACAATATTAAGGATAAGTCCAGAACATGGTTATCAAAAGGATGGAAGTTTGATGTTGAGAACCTTACATGGGCCGATGATAAAAATATTTACTTCACATGCTCACATCTCGGCACAACCCAGATCTTCAGGATCAGCCTGACTATTAAGAACGTAGAGCCTGTTACTGAAGGCAAACACAACATGGGGCCTATTTCCCTTCAGAAAGGAGTCCTTGTCTCAGGCATCTGCTCAATGTCGATGGCTCCGGAAGTATCGGCCGTGGATATGAATTCAGGAGATATAAGGCAGCTCACTTTTATCAATAAGAATATCTATGATGCGATAAAGATGGGCAATGTGGAGGAGAAATACATTAAGACCAAAGACAATAAGGATCTTCAGATGTGGCTGGTATTCCCGCCCGACTTTGATCCGCAGAAAAAATACCCTGCCCTGCTTTTCTGCAACGGAGGCCCTCAATCGACTCTCGATCAGTTCTGGTCGTACAGATGGAACCTGCAGATGATGGCGGCAAAAGGATATATCGTTATAGCCCCCAACAGAAGAGGGGTAGCCGGATTCGGCCAGGATTGGAAAGAACAGATTTCAGGCGATTACGGAGGCGCCAACATGCAGGATTACCTTGATGCTACCGATGCGATGGCCAGGGAACCATATGTTGATGCAAACAGGCTGGGCGCCGTAGGAGCCAGCTACGGAGGTTATTCCATATATTACCTTGCAGGGATCCATGGCGGACGTTTTAAGGCGTTTGTCTCACACTGCGGCATGTTCAACTTCACAAGCTGGTATGGATCTACCGAGGAACTCTGGTTCCCCAACAAGGATATTGAAGGGCCTTACTGGAACAATCCCAAAAGCTACCAGTTCTCACCCCACCTTAGAGTCGAAAGCTGGGATACACCTATATTGATAATTGTCGGAGCCAACGACTTCAGGATACCATATACCCAGAGCCTTGAAGCATTTCAGGCAGCACAGCTGCATAATATCCCGAGCAGGCTGCTGTTTTTTGAAGACGAGACTCATTTTGTCCTGAAACCCCAGAATTCAGTCATCTGGCAGAGGGAATTCTTTGAGTGGCTCGACACTTATCTGAAATAAGAGTTTCAGAACATAGTCGACCTTCTGTTCGAAAGGCAATTCACCATTTATCCAGTGAATTTTTACACCTCTTCGTTCCATGCCGCGGAACCAGGTCATCTGGCGCTTCGCAAACTGATGGATGGCGGTCTCGAGCGACCTGAACATATCGTCGTAAGTGAGCCTGCCTGTAAGGTACAGAGTCAGATACTTGTATTCAAGGCCATAATAGATTAGTGCCTCAGGGCTTATACCATCTTCAAGCATCTGCTTTACCTCATCGATCATACCCTCAGAAAGCCGCTGCCTCAGACGGGCGCTTATCCTGTTCCTCCTCTCTTCACGGCTGTAAAGAATTCCCGTGATCAGGGGCCTTACTTCAGGAGAAGCTGACTGTTTCTCCCTGTGCATTTCATTGAACCTCTCAATTTCAATAGCACGTATTGCCCTTTTCTTTGTATCCAGGTCGGTAACGTTATGAAGCTTTTTGAAGGAAGAAAGTATCTCAGCTAGTTCGTCAAGCGATTTATCTTCAAGTGATGCCCTGAACTCAGGGTCGGGAGGCACCTCATTCATCCTGTAGCCCGAAACTATGGCATCGATATACATTCCCGAGCCGCCGCATACAACGGGGAAGACGCCCTCCGACCTCATCCTTAGAAGCGTTTTTGTGAAATCGCGCTGGTATTCAAAGACATTGTATTTATATCCGGGATCAGCGATATCTATGAGGTGATATGGGACAGGCTTGCCATCGACAATATAATCATTGTAATCCTTGCCGGTACCCAGGTTCATCTTTCTGTATATCTGCCTTGAGTCGGCGCTTATCACCTCACCGCCCAGCTTATGGGCAAGGGTCGCAGCAAGGGCCGTCTTTCCTGATGCCGTAGGGCCTGTAACTACAAGCATATCATAACTCATTTCCGAAGACCTTACGGGAATATCATACATAGCATCCATTGAGCCAAATTACCATAAAATTATTTAATTTTGTGGCACTAATCACGGTCGCAGATGAATTTCAGATTTCTTGCAGGTACTATTTATGGACTTATTCTAAATACAGAAGAAGAATGGGATAAGATCCGTTCAGAAAATCGTTCTGCAGGCTATTTCAGCAGGAATCTGGTACTTCCTTTAATTCTTCTTACTTCTGCATCAGCATTCCTGGGATCATTTCTATTTATCGACACAGGACTGTCATCGTCATATTCAGTTCTTACCGGCATCAGGCATTTTATCCTTTTCTTTGTTACCATCCATGGCACCGCTTTCTTTTTCAGCAAAGCAGCAAAATACTTTAACACTGATTGCGATCCTGAATCATCCTTCAAACTGGCTGCAGGATCAATCATGCCTTTGCTTCTTTGCCAGATTGTGAGCCTGCTGTTCGAGTCATTCATATTTGTCAATTTGCTTGCCTTTTACGGACTTTATATCTTCTGGACGGGAATAAGCAGCTTATCCAATCCGCCATCGGACAAAAAAATTCACCTCCTCTTATCCGAATCAGCAATTTTCCTGGTTCTCTTTGTGGCGGTAAATAAGATCATCACGATATTGTTCGACAAGATCTATTATGCACTTCCTTTATGAAAATAAAATGAGATCCCGTTCCTCAGACATTGTAATCAAAAATAAAAAGGCTTCCCACGACTATGAATTCCTCGAGAAGTACATTGCCGGGATCAAACTGATGGGCACTGAAATCAAGTCTATCAGGGAAGGCAAAGCCAACCTTACCGATTCATACTGCATTTTCAGGGACGGAGAACTGTACCTGAAGGGAATGCATATAGCGGAATACTGGTGGGGGAACCTTAACAATCACGATCCCCTGAGGGAAAGGAAACTTCTTCTCAAATCAAGGGAACTTTCAAAGATCGGCAGAAAGGTTAAAGAATCGGGCCTTACAATTATAGTAATAAAGGTCTTCATCAATGAAAAAGGGCTTGCAAAAGCTGAGATTGCAATTGCAAGAGGCAAAAAGGAATATGACAAGCGGGAAACCCTTAAAAGAAAGGATTCTGAAAGGGAGCTTGACCGTATCAGAAAAAGATAAGGATCAGAAGTTCGGGCTGAGAAGATATCTTGAGTAGAACTCCACAATATTGTTAACTGCCTCATCTGATGTATCCACCAGGGTAAAGACCTTCAGATCGTCGGCCGAAATATTGTGTTCCTCTGAAAGCATGACGTCATTTATCCATTTCAGCAATCCGCTCCAGTATTTTACCCCGACAAGAATAATAGGGAATTTTCCGATCTTCTTTGTCTGGATTAGTGTTATAGCTTCAAAAAGCTCATCAAAAGTTCCGAATCCGCCCGGTAAAACGATAAAACCCTGGGCATATTTCATGAACATTACCTTTCTTACAAAAAAATGGTCGAAAGTAATGAGCTTGTCGGAATCAATATAAGGATTAGGCTTCTGTTCAAAGGGCAGGTCAATATTTATTCCGACTGATTTGCCATTTCCCCTTTTTGCACCTTTATTCGCTGCCTCCATGATTCCGGGACCGCCACCGGTGATCACCCCGTAACCGTTCTGGGTAAGCTTGTAGGCGATGTCTTCAGCCATCCTGTAGTATTTGTCATTGTAATGGGTCCTTGCCGAACCGAATATTGAAACACAGGGGCCTATCCTTGATAACTTTTCGAACCCTTCAACAAGTTCGGAGAGTATTTTGAATACCCTCCACGAATCAGTTGTATGGATCTCATTCCATGTCTTCTGTTCAAAAGCATCCTTTATTAGGTCAACCTGTTTTTCTCTCTTCATAAAATAATGTTTAAGCCCGACAAATATAAGTAAAATCTATGCCTTAAGTTCTTCGGCAAGAAATAATCCGGTATAGCTGCAGTCACATTCTGCGAGCTTTTCCGGTGTGCCTGAAAAGACAATGTTTCCGCCTTCCCTTCCACCCTCTTTTCCGAGATCAATTATATAGTCTGCCATTTTTATGACATCCATGTTATGTTCAATCACTATTACCGTATTTCCCCTGTCGACAAGCTTGTTAAGTACCTCAAGAAGAACCCTTACATCCTCAAAATGGAGACCCGTAGTTGGTTCGTCAAGGACATAGAGTGTTTTTCCCGTGTCGCGGCGGGCAAGTTCCGTTGCAAGTTTCACACGCTGAGCCTCGCCGCCCGACAAAGTCGTTGACTGCTGACCGAGCCTGATATACCCCAGGCCCACATCCTGTAGTGTTTTGATCTTATGATATATCGACGGAACATTGGCAAAGAAGTCGACGGCAGCATTAACAGTCATATCCAGGACATCGCTGATCGACTTTCCCTTGTATTTTACTTCAAGCGTCTCGCGGTTATATCTTTTACCGTTGCATTCTGTGCAATGGACATACACATCGGGAAGAAAATTCATTTCAATTGTCTTCACGCCGGCGCCTTCACAGCCCTCACATCTTCCGCCCTTTACATTGAATGAGAACCTGCCGGCCGTGAATCCGCGTATTTTGGCTTCCGTTGTCTGTTCGAACAGTTTTCTTATATCAGTGAACACACCGGTATAAGTTGCGGGATTTGAACGCGGAGTCTTGCCGATTGGCGACTGGCTGACCTCAATGACCTTATCGAGATATTCCATTCCCAGAATGTCCTTGTAAGGCAGAGCAGCCTTGCCTGAATTATGGAATCTCTTTGCGAGTGCCGGATGAAGGGTCTGGTTGATAAGGGAAGATTTCCCGCTACCGGATACACCTGTTACGCAGATCAATGTTCCGAGAGGGAATATCGCGTCGACATTTTTAAGGTTATGCCCGCTTGCTCCCGACAGTACAAGATATTTTCCGTTTCCGGTCCTTCTGGTTACGGGAATGTTAAACTTCCTTTGGTGGGTAAGGTAGCCGGATGTCAGTGTATTGAACTGCATTATCTGACCGGGAGTGCCTGACGCGACAATGTTCCCGCCAAGGCGTCCTGCCCCCGGTCCCATATCAATAATATGGTCCGACGACATTATCATTTCCCTGTCGTGCTCCACAACAATTACAGAGTTGCCTGAATCCCTAAGTTCCTTCAACGCCGTTATAAGCCGCCGGTTGTCCCTCTGGTGCAATCCAATGCTTGGTTCATCAAGGATATAAAGGACATTTACAAGCTGCGATCCGATCTGTGTGGCCAGCCTGATGCGCTGACTCTCTCCTCCCGATAAGGTCCGGGCTCCCCTGTTAAGCGAAAGGTATTCAAGTCCCACGTCAAGCAGAAACCCCACTCTCGCCCTTATCTCTTTTAATATCTCAGCAGCAATGAGACGCTGCTTGGTTGTCATTTTGTCCTCAATGTCCTTAAGAAACAATGAAAGCTCCCTGATATCAAGAGAGGCCAGTTCGCCGATGTTCATGCCGGCTATCCTGAAGCTCAGGGCTTCCTTCTTCAGCCTTGTGCCGTTGCATTCAGGACAAACCTCGTACTGAACATACTGATCCTTTATCCTTGTTCCGTTCTTTTTGCCGTTGACGATCTCGATATTCCCGACAAAGTTCACAACTCCCTCAAAGGTCAGGAAATAGTTGGAAGTCATTCCCAGTGGTGTGTTCGACAGCTTAAGAACTTCATCAGATCCGTAAAGGATTTTGTTAAGCGCCTCTTCAGGGATTTCGCGTATAGGAGTGTCGAGAGTAAATCCGTTCTTTTCTGCTATTGCTTCTATCTGCCAGAAAATCCAGACGTTCCTGTATTTTCCAAGAGGTTCAATGCCTCCCTTCCTAATACTAAGGTCAGGATCAGGGATAAGCTTGTTTATGTCAATGCTTGAAATTTCGCCAAGACCGTTGCAATGGGGGCAGGCTCCCTGGGGTGAGTTGAATGAAAATGTATGAGGTGCAGGTTCGTTGTATGATAATCCGGTGACCGGACACATAAGATGACGGCTGAAATATCGCGGTTCCTTTTCGTCGGTGTCGAGTACCATCATAACCCCTTCGCCCTGGTCGAGTGATACAAGAACGGAATCGTGGAGCCTTTTGTCGGTGACATCTCCTACCCTGAATTTGTCAATTACAAGTTCAATGTTATGGGTTTTATAACGGTCGAGCTTTAGCCCATGAGTGATTTCCCTTATCTCCCCGTTTATCCTTACATGAAGAAAACCCTTCCGGCGAAGTTGCTCAAAGAGCTCCTTGTAATGGCCTTTCCTTCCTTTTATAAGAGGTGCGAGGAAATAAACCTTTTTGCCGGCAAATCTTGTTTTAACGAGTTCAAGGATCTGGTCGTCAGTATATTTCACCATTTTCTCCCCCGAGGCCCACGAGTAAGCCTCTCCTGCCCTTGCATAAAGAAGCCTGAGGAAGTCATATATTTCCGTTATGGTCCCGACAGTTGACCGGGGATTCTTATTTACAGATTTTTGTTCGATTGAGATTACAGGGCTTAATCCAATGATCTTATCCACATCAGGACGCTCCATGCCTCCGAGGAACTGTCGTGCATAGGCTGAAAGGGTCTCCATATAACGGCGCTGGCCTTCGGCATATATCGTGTCGAAGGCCAGTGACGATTTGCCGCTTCCACTCAATCCGGTAATGACAACCAGCTTATTGCGGGGAATTTCAACATCAATATTCCGGAGATTATGAACCCTTGCTCCGAGAACCTTTATTTCATCCTTCATCACACTCAGATCCTTAAGGAATCAGTACATACGCGGAATTGTATCAGATGACCTCATCCCCTCTGCCGGTACCTTTATTGTATAAACCTTGCCGGTTTTCTGGGAAAGATATGGCTTCCTGAGCCATGGGTTCAGAAATTTCAGCAGCTTGTAGTTTGTCCCGTACCTTTTTGCAAATGCAGAAAAATCATTCACGGCAGTATCGACCTTAACTTCAAAGTAGTCGAGCTGCGGATACAATTCCTCCTTTCTTATTGTAAACCCAAAGCGTTCAGGGTCATTTAAAATAAGCTTATAGGCTACAGCCCTGAAAATATATCTTGCCGTTTCCTCATTGAGAAGAAGATCATAATAGTTGTTCTCCTTCTGTATCCTTATCTGTTCGTCAAGAGAAGCTCTGCCACCGTTATATGAAGCAGCTGCAAGAGTCCAGTTGCCGTAAAGCTCATATGATTTGAGAAAAAAGTCACAGGCAAACCTTGTAGATTTTTCCAGATCATATCTTTCATCGACCACGCTGTTAATCTCCATACCAGCTTCACGTCCGGTTCCGGCCATGATCTGCCAGAAACCGGTTGCTCCTGCCGGTGACACAACATTGAGGAATTCGCTCTCAGCGGCTACAAGGTATTTAAAATCATCCGGGACCTTATATTCACCAAGGATCTTTTCGATCACAGGGAAATAACGGTTTGCCCTTTTTATTATCATTATTGTGGATGAATGCCTGTATGCACTTGTAAGTATTTCCCGGTCGAGGCTTTCACGCGTATCAAAATTCTCGAGAGGCATTCTTTCTCCTGCAAATGTTACATTGTCGGGTATTTTGTATGGTTTGTTAAAAAAGACAGTGTCGGCAGCTTTTATTGTGCCGTAACTATTGCTGACATCGTTAAATCCCTGATTTACAATAAAAATAAATACAGTGACAACCATCACCGCCACTATGGCAACCAGCGATCTTTTGCCCGTTACTGACATGATTCTTCCTTAATTTTAAATAAAATGCAAAGGTAATGATTTTACGCCTTATTAGTAAGAAAGCCAAATCTTAAAAATATGTAAACAGCGGTTATGAGAGAAGGAGGAAATGAAGTGGTTTCGGAAAGAGTGTCAGAATTTGAACGAAAGGCCCGAAAAGACACCGAATGAATATGGATGTACCTTAACACCTGTAACGTCTCCGAAAGGATTGAGGTAATATCTGAATGTAGGTTCGAGGTTCAGGGAGAATTTGTCAGTAATGCTGTACTCTATGCCCATACCCATAGAGCTGCTAACCAGAATGGGGTTAAGGCCTTCTGTCTTACCGATATTGTATTTGTTGCCATTAATCACAGTGTGAACATTATTGCTTATAAGGAAGTTGTAAGCAAGACCTCCGATAAGGTTGAAATCGATGCTTTTGTCAATAAGTTTATAGCGGAGGATGAAAGGCATTTCGAGATAGCTGAAATTCTGGTAAATCGAGTTGCTGAGATATGAAAGGTCCGATTTGACAGGATCAAAAACATCATTTGTATACCGTGTAAGTACCCTGTCGCCTGAGATATCACGCAGGAAGACGTCGGAGTTGTCAGTATAAATACGTCCGCTTGCTGTAACCACTTCAAAGTTATGATCACCCTTGGTCTGGTCAAATGGCCTGAAGCCGGCGAATGTGTTTATTCCTGCGACCTCATTTCCGACGGAGGCATAGTAAATACCTGACTGGATGCTCAGTTTTCTGTTGAGCTTATAGGCAAAACCGATACCGCCAGAGTAGGATATCCTCGATTGTTCACTCTGGTAAATCTGATCGGGTACATCTGCATTTTTAAGGCCGGGCCTCATATAATAGTCAGGAGAAGCGCCTGCATAAAGCGACCATCTTTCCTGTTTTTCCACAGGTATATCGTAGATGATTTCTGCCGGCTTATAAAACCCTGCATCAATAACGGCTGTTTTGTAACGCAATCCGGTCGCTGTTGAAGCAAGGGCAGGGATCCCGATATTGTCTGAGATCATCATATTATCAGGATCCTCAGTGTATGTGACCGCTGGTTGCGGATTATTTTCATCCGTGACAGTTATAGGGGCCGCCATGTTTTCAGCAAGGGTGTAATCTGTTTTTTGTTCCGTTAAATTATTAACAATAAAAGGAAGCTGTCGTGCCGGCTTGCCCTGAATTGGATTATCTACAGGCTGAACTGCATTTTCATATGCCGAAAAAGGGTTTACAGGTGTAATTGAAAACTCCCTGCTCCATTTATATCCCAGGAAAGAAATTGAGAGCAGTACGGCGGCAACTGCAGCGCTGCGCAACAGCATAACAGGGCGCTGTTTTCTTCTGATAACCGGAAGAATGTTATTCCAGGCTTCAGCAGGTGGAAGGACTTCCAGATCCCTGAGTCCGTTCCTGAAAAGGAGGTCAATATTTGTTTCTTTATTAACCACTTATTACCTTTTTATTCACTCCTGTATAAAAACTAACCTTCTTTTGGAGGATCATCCGTGCCCTTGAGAGATTTGACTTTGAGGTCCCTTCGGAAATGTTTATCATCTGGCTTATCTCTTTATGGGAATAGCCTTCGATGGCGTACAGGTTGAAGACCATCCTGTACTTTGGAGGAAGGTCCCTGATTATCATCAGAAGATCTCCCGCCTCAAGTCCGGAATAATCATCCGTTTCCGGGGCAGCATCAGGCTCAGGAATGGAATCAATGTCATCCACCCTGTAAAGGTTATGTTTGCTCCTGTATTTTTCGAGTGCTGTATTGACGACAATCCTTCGCATCCATCCTTCAAAAGAACCTTCATTCTTGTAATGGATGAGGTTTTCGAATATCTTTATAAAGCCTTCCTGCAAAATATCCCTTGCCTCATCATCATTACCGGAATACTGCAGACATACGGCATACAACTTTGCAGCATGCCTTCTGTACAGCAGTTCCTGATCCCTTCTGCTGCCTGCAAGACAACCTTTTATTATATTTACAATGTCAGGCAAGGTACTTGACCTTTTTATGGACATAAAAATATATAAAATTTGCCTTACATGGCATCAGTTTTCATTAGACTGATGCAAAAAATCGTCAAAAGGTTGCGTCTAATATGTAATAAACAGTCTAAAGGTGTATTACTTCGTCATACGCGGCGGCCGCTGCTTCCATAATTGCCTCCGACATTGTAGGATGCGGATGTATTGATTTTATAATTTCATGGGCGGTTGTCTCAAGCTTTCGTGCAACAACCATCTCGGAGATCATTTCGGTAACGCCAGCTCCTATCATATGAGCTCCCAGCAGTTCTCCATAGGCCGCATCGAAAATGAGTTTTACAAATCCGTCCCTTGCTCCTGAAGCACTGGCTTTCCCTGAAGCTGTAAAGGGAAATTTCCCGACTTTAATTTCATGTCCCTTCTCCCGGGCTGCATTCTCGGTAAGGCCTACCGAAGCAATTTCCGGACTTGTATAAGTGCATGCCGGAATATTTGAATAATCGACCGGTTCGGGATCAAGTCCTGCGATCTTTTCAACACATGTTATTCCTTCAGCCGATGCAACATGTGCAAGAGCCGGACCATGCACTATATCTCCAATTGCAAAAACACCTGGTACATTTGTGCGGTAAAAGTCGTCAACAACAACCTTCCCTTTCTCAGTCTTCACACCCGCATTCTCAAGTCCTATTCCTTCTATATTTGGTGTAACACCGACTGCCGAAAATACTATGTCAGCCGCGACCTCTTCATAACCTTTCGGCGTTTTTATCCTGACTTTGCAAATATCGCCTGAGGTATCAGCCGACTCAACGGAAGAGCCGGTAAGAACACTCATTTTCATTTTTTTGAATGAACGTTCAAGCTGTTTTGACACCTCTTCATCTTCATTCGGTACTATTCTCGGAAGGAACTCCACCAAAGTAACCTGGGTACCAATCGACTGGTAGAAACATGCGAATTCGCTGCCTATGGCCCCTGAACCTACGACGACCATTGTGCGGGGCTGTTTTTCAAGTGTCATTGCTTCCCTGTAGCCAATGATTTTCTTTCCGTCCTGCGGAAGGTTCGGCAGCTCTTTCGACCTTGCACCTGTGGCAAGGATAATATTTTCAGCCGAATATGTTTTTTTCTGTCCTTCATTGTCAGTCACCTCGACAGCATTGCCTGCCAGCAGGGTGCCTTTCCCCTGCAGAATATCGATCTTGTTTTTCCTGAAAAGGAACTGCACTCCCTTGCTCATTCCGTCGGCCACACCTCTGCTCCTGGCGATCATTGCACTGAAATCAGGCTTAACTTCTCCTTCGATCCTTATGCCATAATCGCCTGCATGGCTAAGATAATCGAATACCTGGGAGCTTTTCAGAAGCGACTTTGTGGGTATGCAACCCCAGTTAAGGCATATACCGCCTATTTCTGCCTTTTCGACAACAGCCACTTTCATTTTCAGCTGTGAAGCCCTTATTGCGGCCACATATCCTCCCGGGCCGCTTCCTATAACTATTATGTCGTAATCCATATCATTTAAGAATTATGTTATAATTACCTGCCTGTCTTCATTGAATCAGCCAGACGGTTAACTGATTTTGCAATTATCCAGATCACCACAAGTGTGAATATGATCGATGCACCTGCAGGTATCCCGGCCTTATAGGAAATCGCATATCCCAGGGATGTACCGATAAACCCGGTAATTACTGAAGCTACCATTATCCGTTTGTAGACCCTTGTGAAAATCATAGCAATATTAGGAGGTATTGTGAGCAGGGATATCACAAGCACCACTCCTGCCATCCTAATATTAAGAACAATCGTCAGGGCAATTAGTGCGGTGGTTATGTATTTAAAAATGTTTACATAAGGAGAGTATGTCCTGGCAAACTGCTCATCATAGGAAATATATAATATTGTTCTGTAGAAAATCCCGAAATACAATATCAGAAGCACCGACATTATTGCCAGGGCGCTGATATCCCAGTATGAAACCGTAAGTATGCTGCCGAAAAGATAGCTCATGAGGTCAGGTGTATATCCGGGAGTCAGGTAAATGAATATGATCCCTATTGCCATTCCGAATGCCCACAGGATTCCGATAGCGGAATCTTCCCTTATTTTCTGCCTGACTGAAAGGAATTCTATTCCAAGGGCTGAAAGGATGCTGAATATTGCAGCCCCCAGAACGGGACTGATTCCTGAAAAATATCCTATCCCTAT
>JAAYUS010000051.1 GCA_012517605.1 Bacteroidales bacterium | reverse complement strand
TTGTTTAAAATATTTTTCCTTTTAGAGTATATTTTTGTTTTTGTTTTATTCACCTGAACTATATTCACATTATTATTGAATCAATAAAATTCATGGAGGAATTTTGACTGAAGGAGATAGAAAACATTTAGTTGAATTTTGATCGATTTAGAAAAAAGATTTCAGATTAATGAAAATATCTGCCAGGATCCATACCACAGGAATTGCACCAATCATTACACTGGTGCTTATTATTGTTTTCTTTATTTCATGCCGCCCGGCCCCTGTAAGTCAGCAGGAGGCGGAACCTAATGCCGCTCTCGCCGTATATTTTTTCCATCTCACGGAAAGGTGTGAAGTATGTAAAGCAATTGAGGAAACCTCTGCCAGGATACTTGACAAAGATTATATCAGCCAGTTAAAAAACGGGATAATAAAATTCAAATCTGTAAACATTGAAAACAGGAAGAACCGGGGTTTAACTGATAAATATAAAATAAGCTATACAAGCCTTTTGCTTGTCAGGGCCGACGGAACTGTTACCGATTTCACAAACACGGCATTGAATTATGCATATCTTAATCCTTCGAAATTTGAGGAATTGCTTAAGGCTGAAATTGATAAAAACCTGAAATAAGATGCATTATCTGCAGGATCTTCTTAACAGTACCGAAGCGCCGCTTTTCTATGCCCTTATTCTGGGCCTGCTGACTGCAATAAGTCCATGCCAGCTTGCAAGGAACATCACTGCAATAGGATATATAAGCCGAAACATTGAGAATCCGGGAAAGGTATTTGTAAATGGATTGTTTTACACCCTGGGCAATGCAGCCGGATATTTTTCCATCGGCGTAATCCTTTTTTTAAGAGCCAGCAAATTCAATGTTTCAAAAGCTGTGGTTATTTCCTTTTCCTGTACTGCATTGGCGATAATCCTGCCAGTCTTTTGAAATATTTCCCGAAAAATGATTGTGATGGGAAATTCAGTTCATCGCTTATCTGACTTATGGATTTGTCTGTAGATTTCAGCAAAGCCCTGGCTTCAAGCATCACATGATCCTCTATCCATTCGGAACCTGTCTTGCCGCTTTTTTGTCTGATCGCTTTTGAAAGGTATTTCGGAGTAAGATTAAGCTTTCCGGCGTAAAATTCCATTTCGCGATGCTCCCTGTAGTTTTCCCTTACAAGCAAAAGGAAATTTTCTACAAGTCTATCCCTGTTCCGCCTGTTCAGTTCTTCATTTATCTTATGAAACTGATAGCCAAATCCATAGAATAGCGCCATTGTCAGATATTTCACAGCTTCTGACCTGTTTGGGTTTTCCTCTTTCCTTATAGTCTTCTGCATCAGTCTGAAAAATTCCTTCATCGAATCCAGTTCTTCCTGTTCCAATGCTATCGAAGGATTATCCCGGATCGACCTTGACAATGGAAATTCGAGGCTGTTGTCAAAAGGGAAACCATCCCAGAATTCTTGTGACATTATTAATGTCAGGCCCCTGAAGTTGTCGCTGAAAGTTTCAAATTGCAGGATCTGACCCGAAAGAGCAATGAAGATACAAGGCGATTCTGCCATAAATTTCCTGAGATTAACGGTTCCTTCCATTGTGCCTTTTTCACAAATTACTGCAATTACTTCTTTCAGTTTTACCGGATAATTTCCTTCATAAAACTGGCCGGGATTTTCCATGAGGGTTATATGACCCTTTACTGTGTCGGTAACCGGATTCTGTAACCGGGGATGACAATCCGATTCTATGTTCCTATGGTGCGAATTTTCCATTATTTGTCCTGAATAAATGTAAAATTACTATAAAAAGGGTAAAAGAGTCCAAAACTCTGTTCTTTTTGACCTTGCATGCCGGTATATCTGCTTTTAAATTTGCATCACATGATTTTATAAGAAAAAAGAGTTATTTCAGTACAAATTAATTTATTAAGACTATGAAAAAAGGTTTAATGATTTTAGCGGGGATATTATTTATGCTTTCCACAGCCGCAAATTCACAGACCAAAACGGGATTTGAATATTTCAGGGGACAATGGAGCGTAACTGCATCATCGCCCTATGGTGATGTTAAAATGATCGTAGGGTTTGAAAAAAATGAAGACAAAGTAATTTCCACACTTAGAGACTCATCCGGTAAAGAGATGTACAAAGTGTTAAGCACCACTCCAGGAGAAAAACAGGCCATAATAAAATTCACAGCCAGTCAGGGCGAAGTGGCCATGGTCCTAAACATGAAAGACGACAATACGGTTACAGGTGATATCATGGATGGTCTGGTTCCTGTATATGGTGAAAGGGTGAAATAACTGGAGGTTGTATCTTCAACCCTTTGAATGCTTCCTGAACCTTTTTGTCCCCCTTGTGGTAAAGGATAAGACTATTTAATCACAAAGGATGTGGATCGAGTGCACGAAGGACTCAAATGGCAGGAAACAAAAAGCTTGCAATAATTCAGTAAATTTATACCTGGGTTACAACCATTCTGTTTAAAATTCTTCTGATAAACGTTACGATGAAAAAATCTGCACTCCGGGTTCTTATCACAGTAATTGTATTAGCTTCCGGCAGCATAGTCTCAGCTTACGAAAAACAATCCCTATCCCACGCTGATTCAAGGGACCGTTTATTTAATTCAGGCTGGAGATTTGTCCGCGACTCTTTGTCCGGCGCTGCTTATCCGGGCTTTGATGATTCCGGATGGATGACTATCGATCTGCCTCATGATTACAGCATAATGGATCTGCCGGGCGATGACGGCCCGGATCAAACAGGACCCTTTTCGCGCCTGTCTCCCGGTAATGGGAACTCTAACGGTCATTTTATCGGCGGAACGGGATGGTACAGGAAAACTTTTACTCTCGATACAAAGGATTCCGGAAAAACAGTGATCCTGAAGTTCGACGGGGTGTACATGGAATCACAGGTTTGGGTTAACGGTAAAGAAGCCGGCATCCATAAGAACGGTTATACGCCTTTTTGGTTCGATATTACTTCTCTTCTGAATGGAGCAGGTAAACCGAATTTAATTGCCGTAAAGGTTGATAATCCCGGAAGGAACTCTCGCTGGTACAGCGGATCT
Organism: Bacteroidales bacterium; assembly: GCA_012517605.1. Classification (GTDB taxonomy): domain Bacteria; phylum Bacteroidota; class Bacteroidia; order Bacteroidales; family VadinHA17; genus LD21. Next base: position 32,229 of record JAAYUS010000051.1, on the reverse strand, counting down.
GGAATTTACAGGGATGTGATCTGGGATAACAGTAAGGTCGAAATCAATGTCCATTCCCTTTTACCTGAAGGATTCGCTGAAAACCTCAGCGGATGGGGATGGCCTGATGAACTGCCCTCATGGTCATGGAAGGGGAGGGCTCAGGTTGTAATAAGGCCTACAGGAAAGAGCACAGTGACAGTTTCGGCAGAATCCCCGGGCCTTGGAAAAGAACAAGCCTTTATTAAAGTCTTGGCAAATTAAGATTGAACTTCAATTTAAATCCAGATGAAAAAACCGGGATCATTCATTTTCTTGCTCATTTTGCTGCCATTAGTATTAAATGCCGGTAAAACCGGCATTGACAGGCATGCACTTGTGACACGGCACAATATAGAGTGGAATGATGTAAATGGCCAGATACCTCTTGGGAACGGAGAGTTCTGTTTCAATGCTGACGGGACCGGTCTTCAGACATTCGGCGGAAATACAATGTCGCACTGGGGCTGGCACTCTTTTCCGCTTCCGCCGGGTATTACAAGCGATCAGATACCTTCAACCGGAACATTTCAGAAAGGTCGTATAACAGGGCCTGACATATTCCCTCAGGGTACTTCTGCAATAAGATCATGGATGTTCGACAATCCCCATGTTTTCAACCTGGGCAGGATCAGGCTGACTAAATCAGGCGGTGTTCAACTTGATTCCGGAGAGATAAAAAACCTTAAGCGGAAAATGGATCTTTGGTCAGGTATCCATTCATCTGAGTTTTATGTAGATGATAAGCTTGTTAAAGTAATAACCTGTGTACATCCGGCAATGGACATGGTCACATTCAGGATAGAATCGGAACTGCTTGAGAATGGCAATCTTGAAATTGTAGTTGATTTCCCCTATCCCGATCTTCAGCGGGGAAAGCCATGGAGCGGCAATTTTGAACAGGTGAATGGTCACAGGACCGTTTTGCTCAACTCTCCGGGAAACAGATATCGTGCTGATTTCCTTCACGAAATTGACTCCTTTAAATACTATTCAACCCTGGTATGTAACGGGGACGGTAAACTTGCAGTGCCGGACGACAGTCAGTCCAATGCATTCAGGATACTTTCCGGAGGAGCATCTTCAATTGAATTCATCTGTGCTTTTTCAGATTCACCTTTGCCTGCAAAACTTGACGATTTCAGGTTAACATTTAAGAAATGTACAAGAAACTGGCAGGACTTCTGGAAAAGTGGTGGAGCCATAGATCTTTCTGGCAGCACCGATCCGCGATGGAAGGAGCTCGAAAGGCGTATAGTCCTCTCACAATATCTTCTTGCCGTGCAGTCGGCCGGGAGTTTCCCGCCATCGGAAGCCGGCCTTATGGAAGTAGATCCATGGCGCGGTCAGTTCCATATGGAGATGACCTGGTGGCATCTTGCGCATTATGGCTTGTGGAACAGGTGGTCAATGGCAGAGGATGCGATTGACTGCTACAGAAAATTCATTCCGTCAGCCGGTGAACTTTCGAGACAGCTTGGTTATAAGGGTTTGAAATGGCCTAAAAGTGTAGGACCTGAAGGCCGCAGCGCTCCATGGGCAGGAAATCAGGTGCTGCTTTGGAAGCAGCCACACCCGATTTTCTTTGCCGAACTTGAATATCGGCTCAGGCCGGGACCCGTAACATTGAAAAAATGGAGCGACATTATTGAAGGAACTGCCACACACATGGCTGATTATGCAATCTATGACGCAGGAGCAGGTGTTTATCATCTAGATCCTGTGATGCCCCCGAGTGAACAGGGTATAACACGGGATGCCGTTTTTGATCTTGCCTATTGGAGGTGGGGTCTGGATCATGCTCAGATTTGGAGAAAACGCATGAACAAGGCTCCCGATCCTTTCTGGCATAAAGTCCGGAAAAACCTGGCTCCGCTTCCTGTCGACAGCGGGGTTTATGTTCATTCATCTGAATGGCATGACACCTATATTAAACGAGCCTGGGAACATCCCGATCCTGTTGGTGTAATCGGCATGCTTCCTCCTGTTGAAGGAGTCGACAGGGAGACAGCCCACCGCACGCTCTTAAAGATATGGCAGACATGGGACTGGAAACGGTGCTGGGGATGGGATTTCCCGTGGTTTGCAATAGCTGCAGCCAGGCTTGGCGAGCCAAAACTGGCAGTTGATGCATTATTAAAAGATGCAGGAACGAAAAATTTCTATGACACTCGTGGTGTATGCACAGGAGGACCGTGCCCTTACCTTCCGGGAAATGGAGGACTTCTTTATGCCGTCGCCATGATGGCAGCCGGCTGGGACGGAGCACCTGACAGGCAGGCTCCGGGATTTCCTGATGACGGCACTTGGACAGTCAGATGGGAGGGACTTAAGCCGGCACTCTGATCATCCTTCCAGGTGATCCATAACTCCCGTGAGAATTATGAAACAATAATGTTATAGTTACCTGTGTATGAATAAATCATTTAGCCACTTTTACACATATAAGCCGGCTCTGATCCCTTATAAGGAGCTTCCCTCCGGCAAGCGCTATCGGTGCCCAGTTCTGTGCAGTTCCTCCCATCCTTGAGGCCATCGGATCATTGCCTGCTGATCCTCCTTCAGCCAGAACTTCTGCGCTTGCAAGAGGCTTGAATCCCTCAGGTGAAGGTTCAATAACATACAATGATTTTCTCCCGTCAGTGGCAAGGATCACCCCGTCGGCAAGGATCATGCTGCCTTTGTCGAAAAGAGGAGCCCTCATGGTTTTCCAGAGTACTTTGCCATTCATATCCATGCATGCCAGCCCTTCCCGCCTTGAGTTTGTGGTGAACTGAGCATAGAAGTAGCCGTTGCATAACAACGGCGGTTTGGTATGATCACCGAATTCATTATGTTTGAAAAGCTCAGTAACTCCGAAACTGCCATCACTCTTCTTTTCAACTTTTAGCATTACAACGCCGTGCTCATATCCGCCTGCGACAAGCACCCTGTTTTCACCGGCATCAACAGCGGAGGGCACTGAAATATGGCAAACCCAGTCGTTGTAATCCCATAGTATTTTTCCCGTGGAGGGATCCATTCCAACTATTCTGCCCTTTGTTTGAGGGAGGTCGCGATTCCCGAAGGGATTTGTTGATGACACAACAGCTACAATATGATCTTTTCCATCAATTTTTACAACAGCGGGGCTTGCATATGATTCGTTTCCAAGATATGCGGTTTTCCAGATTATTTTGCCTGTGGCTTTATTGAATGCTATAACTCCTGCCTCCGGAGCCTGCGGGGCAACAATAACCATGTCGCCATAAATGAGCGGACACTGGGCAATGGCCCATATCGGAAGTTTAGTGCCTCCAAATTCCGTCCAGATATTTTTGTTCCAGACTGGTTTATGGGTAAGGATGTCAATACAGTACATGTCGCCGTTGTGACCGACCGACCATACATATTTATCGTCAACAGCCGGAACGCTTCTTGAGCCTGGAAACATGACCGATCCGGGAGCATCATAGCTGTATTTCCATAATTCCTTTCCGGTGTTAAAATCAAAACACCTCATTATGTCACCTGTCTTGTCATCCCTGTCGAGCAGGTAAACCTTTCCGTCTTTTATAACCGGACCTCCATAACCCGGGCCAACGTTTACTGTCCACAGGATTTCAGGGCCGGTTGCAGGCCATGAGCGCAAAATGCCTTTCTGAGGAGAGGTGCTGTTCCTGTTTGGCCCGAGGAACTGAGGCCAGTCCTGTGCCTGAATAACAATTGTGCTGATTATCAGAAGAACCAGAGTTGAGTGCAATCTGCTGCTTTTCATTTATGATGTAATTTTTTCTATTTGGTCACTTTAACACATTTTAGCTTTGCCTGATCGCGGATAAGCAATTTCCCATCCACAAGCGCTATGGGGGCCCAGTTTTGTCCCATATCAAGGATCTGAGCAGAAGCCAGAGGCTTGAAGCCTGATGGATCAGGCTCTATCAGGTATAATGACTGCCTTCCGTCGGTAGCAAGTATCAGCCCGTCGGCCAGTATCATGCTGCCTTTATCGAAAAGAGGATTACGCATCGTTTTCCACATTACCTTACCATCCATGCTCATACAGCACAGGCCATCGCGTTTGTTGTTTGTTGAAAACTGGCCATAGAAATAACCATTAACCAGTATTGGCGGTTTGGTGTGATCGCCGAAATCATTATGTTTGAAAAGCTCTTTAACAGTATAACTGCCATCTGCCTTTTTTTCAACCTTTATCATAGCCGATCCAAGTTCATATCCTCCCACTGCAAGGATTCTGCCTTCACCGGCATCAAAAGCCGGAGATATCTGAATCATATTCTCCCAGTTATTGTACTCCCACAGAATTTGTCCTGTCTGCGGTTTCATGCCAAGTATCCTGCCCTTTGATACCGGGGCTTCCCTGTGCATAAAGGTATTAGTGGATGAAAATACCATTACAAGATGATCCTCTCCCGAAATCTTTGCAATTGACGGGCTTGCATAAGTTTCATTTCCGATTGCATCTGTTTTCCATACGATGTTACCATTCAGTTTGTTATAGGCTACCAGTCCGGAATTGGGATCCTTTGAGTAAGACACTATAACCAGGTCACCGTAAACAAGCGGGCATTGGGATATCGCCCAGACCGGTATTTTTGTTCCACCGAAATCTTTCATTATGTTCTTGTTCCAGATGGGCTTATGTGTGTTGATATCAATGCAGTACAGGTCACCATAAGGACCGCAGGAATAGACCCTGTTACCGTCGATGGCAGGAACACTTCTTGACCCCGGATATGAAACTGTTCCCGGCGCATTATAACTGTAGTTCCACAGTTCCTTTCCGGTGTTGAAATCAAAACACCTCATTATATCGCCTGTCTTATCATCCCTGTCAAGCAGATAGACCTTTCCGTCCTTTATCACCGGTCCGCCATATCCGGGGCCGACATTAGCCGTCCAAAGAACTTCCGGCCCATTTGCCGGCCAGGAACGAAGGAGACCTTTCTGGGGTGAAGTGCTGTTACCGTTCGGTCCGAGGAACCGGGGCCAGTCCTGCGCCATAACGTTCGAAATGACCGAAAGGAGAATGATTGAAGTAAAGATGAGATTAAGTCTTTTCATGTTTATCGTTTTAACTAAAGGTATTATTAAATCTGTTTATGACATTCTTTTAATTCTTAAAGAAGAAAAAAAACCGTTTAACACGAAATTTCCGCATTGTAAATTCCTTTAAAGCTTTGAGCTCATTACGGGGAAAAATCAAAAAGTGTAACATCAGTGAATACTTTGATTGTAACCAAAGAAACGCATAATTCAAAAATGAGCATTTCTGTTCCAAATTTTAGAATTAGCTTTTGCAGATCATGTGTTTCCTGGAGAATTCAGCCGTAATCCTCATCATCTTTAGGTGGTCTGTTTTTGAAGTTCAGGTTAAGACCTTCAGCAAGCAGATTCCTGAGGAATTAAGGTGCTTTTGTATAATTCCCGCCAAATGAATAACTCATAGCAATATGCCAGAGGAAATCATATTCCGACGGAATATTGGATTTCAGCGGCTTATTTACAAGTGCCGACACCGAAACAGGGAAATTCCTGTTACTGACCGATAATCTTGCATTAAAAAAAACTCCTTCATTGCCATCCATTTTCAGATAGTATATTTCAGGTGTAATCCTTGCCGTGGTACCTTCGGCTACCGGAATATTTGAAATTCCGGTCCGGAATGAAAACATATAGGTGTTTCTTGTTATGAATTTTTCTATGCCATAATTATAAAAAAGATACACTCCTGCATTTAAATACTTATTAATCTGGCAGGTAGGTTCCAGCGCACCAACAAGGTACCTGGTGGTTCTTATTATTTCCTGGGAATTTCCGGAAGCTGTATAATAAGTAAGTGATTTATAGGCCAAGGAGTAATTCGTATGGAAAGTCACTTTAACCTTGTTGCCAAAAGAAGCGTAATATCTCCACCAGAATACCATTGCCCATGGCTTTCCGTCAAGGGCAAATCTGATCTGAGGCTCGAAAGTCAGTTTTCTCCCCACCTTCATATCAAAGACAGCCGCAGGTTTGCCCAGTGTCAGATTTGGAATTGTTGAAATACCTTTGCTCTGAATTGTGACTGCACCTCCAAAACTATTTATCCTGGCACCTGTACTGTCATTTTCCTGGGCTGATAAGACATGTGATAGACAAAATGAAAATAAAAAAGCCAAAACCTTGCATGCATATTGGATTCTGCCAGGAGTCATAATCTTTATTCAGTATATAATTTTTTATATCGGACTGGTTTCAGGTGATTAAACATGCAGGCTAAATTCCGTTAGGCTGTAACTTATCACCCATGTTCACAGCCTTTTCAATCACGTCCAGTCTGGCTTTTCTCGGATCAGGTTTTCCGACCGGTTTTCCATCGGCTTGTACTTCAAGTATCTGGTTTGTTGCCGGATTGTAAAGCGGCCAAAGCGGAAGTCCGTCACCATTTGGATTGCCGGTTTTGGCAAAATTCACCCAGTAACCATTCATAATCCTTGCTACCTCTTTGTCCAAAGGGTCTGCAGTTCCTCCTTCCGGTACTCTGAGATTATCGAACACAAAGGAAATATCAGTTCCATGCCCCGGACCAAAACGCATTCTTTCTTTCATTCCGGCAGGTACATAGGAGAACAGGAAGATGTAAGCCGGATCGCCTTTCTTTGTTACTGCTTGAGCCGCAAAGCGGGCAGGCTCACCCCAAATCTTGTCTGTATTAAATCTGGTTTGAACCTCAGCAAAATCCTTTGTGCCATCAGGATCATAGGCCGCTTTTGCCTCTTCTTTCAGGTCTCCGAACATTGAAAACAATTCTTCTTTTGAAGTACTTCCATTGACAAAGGGCCCGCCAATTTCTGCGCTGTTATTACCTATCATGAGAGGGACTCTTGCCTGCCTGCCTGCATTATATGCATCCGAACAATTTTCAACAACAAATTTACCATCCAGAATTGGTCCTGAATAGATTCGGGGTCCTTCCTGTCCGTCATTTTCCTGCCCGCCGTCCACAATCTCTTCAACTTTCAGAGCCCGCAGTCTGGCCAGAGCGGCTGCATCTGTACCCTCAATGCCGTGTTTGCGGGCAAAGTTTATTCCGATGGTTTCCGCTGAAACAGGGTAGTATTGAGAAGCATTTTCCCTGCTGATCGGCCTGCCTGTCAGAACGCCATCCCTTCCACCGCTGGAATGACCGATTGCTTTCTGGAACAGTCCGCGTGCTGATGGTATGGTCATGAGCGAATGAATTGAAACGCCTCCTGCGGAAAAACCGAAAATGGTAACATTTTTAGGATCACCTCCGAAAGCCTGTATGTTCTGCTGTACCCACTTTAAAGCAGCAATCTGGTCCATAAATGCATAGCTGCCTTTTGGTTCCTCAGGATGTTCGGCGGTCAACGCCGGAAAGGCAAAATGACCCAGGCGGCCAAGACGGTAATTAATGCTGACAAGGATGACCCCTTTCGTGGCGAAGCCGTTTCCTGAGGTATTGCCTGATCCTCCGACGAAAGCCCCGCCGTGGATCCATACCATAACAGGCAGCTTTGCTCCCGGCCTGGCTCCCGAAGGCCTCCATACATTCAGATAAAGGCAATCTTCGGATGATCCCCGGGAAATCGCCCCGGGGCCACCGCCAAACCCGGCCTGGGCACAGATTGGTCCAAACTCTTTTGCATCACGCACCCCTTCCCAGGAAGCAACGGGCTGCGGAGGTCTCCAGCGAAATTCACCTACCGGAGGGGCGGCATAGGGAATACCTCTGAAAACGTCTACATTCCCTTCTCTCACTCCGCGCAACATACCTGAAGCAATCCGGATTACAGGCTCCTCAGGGGCAGTATTGACCGCCTGCTTCTGAGCGCTGCATGAGAAGCACATTATGACTGCTAAACCTAATAATGACTTTTTCATATTTGTAAATGTTTATTGATATTTCGTGGCATAAGTATATGTTAAGAAATGAGCATGATTTAATTGCAGATATTATTTCCTGATTAATCAAGTCTTTTTTTCTTCAACCATTCCGACATCAGGTCGGCTATCTGAATGTTGTTCAGATCCGAGAACGGGAAATGCGTGTTGCCTTTAATTCCGATTTCCGGCAGATGAACAACTGTCACATCACCTCCGTGCCTGTTAACTGCATCTCTCCACAGCCTTGCCATTTCAAGACGTGCCCGCCATCCATCCTGCCCCGGATTATTCATGGGCTTTTCAGGTATAAAATCACCATAATAAATAATGATTGGTATTCTGGTGAGTTTGATAAAATCCGATAATGGAACTGCGGATGCTGCCAGCATGCCACCTGCCATCGGGACAGGTGCCGGAACTTCTCCTTCAGGAAACACAAAACCACTGCCAGGCTCGTAGGAAACGATGGCTTTTATGTTCTGATTTTTAATTGCCGTAAGCCAACCCATACCTCCTGAGTGGGAGTGTGTAACCAGGATCGCCGGGCCTGTCTTATCGAACAAAGCGGATACTGCATCGACATTGGCATTAATATCTATCGGTCCGATGTTGGGTGTCATCTGCCGGAAATACTGGTTCAGGGTCTCGGGGTCGCGGGCGAACTGAACACCTTCAAAATAGTCAGGCCAGATGCCGACACGAAAAGTGCCAAACCATCCCTGTTCATCGGGTGTTGGTGCAATATTTCCTTCTGCCATGCTTCGTCCAGCATTGCCTCTTCTAGGCTGGTCGATAAGATAAACCCCGAAGCCCCGGCGCAGGAAAATGTTCTGATAACCTTCCCTGCCGTCGGGTGTTGTTTCCCATGTTTTGGAAAACTGGCCAATCCCATGCCACATCACAAGCGGATATTTACGGGCTTTCACCGGGATCTGGTAAAAAACATAGGCATGGTCGCCATGAAAGGTCTGTCCTGCCGGGGTTTGATTGTACTGATCGAAAGTACCCGGATTGGTAATCACTCTGCCTCCAACAGCAAAACTTCCCTGTTCCCTGATAACAATAGGTCTGTTTCTTCCGGAATTCTGGGCAGAAACTGTTATTGCGACAGTTAATGCCAGAATAAAGTGAGAAAGTTTAAGAACACATTTTTTCATGTCAGATAAATTAAGTTCTTTGATTTTGCATCTTTTGAAGCATAGCACAAAGTTGAAACTAATTCAGGGTGTTACCTTATACAAATTACTGTTTCTTTTATCTGAATTACTGATATTGCATTTTGATGAGTATCATTAAGATAATTCTGTTTTAACTTTGATCTGAATTTAATAAGAATTCTATGGACGAAATCATCAGGTTGGATAATATTTCTCAGTTCAATACAATGAGAGGGATTGAAACATTGCATCCTCTTGTAAGTGTTTTTGATTTTTCAAAAATGAAATTAATTCCGGAAGCAAAAGCACACTATGGGTTTTATTGTGTATTCCTCAAGGAGGCTAAATGCGGCGATTTGAAATATGGGTGTAATTATTACGATTACCAGGAAGGAACGCTGGTTTTTATAAGTCCGGGACAGATCGTCGGGATCGGAAACAAACCCGGGGCTGCGAAGCCCAAAGGCTGGGGATTACTTTTTCATCCCGATATAATCCGGGGAACTTCGCTGGGACAGAATATTAAAAAGTACACTTTTTTCTCATATGAAGCCAATGAAGCGCTTCATTTATCGGACAGGGAAAGGCATGTAGTAATGGATTGCCTGCATAACATCGATCATGAGATAAGGCAGTCGGTTGACAAACACAGTAAAACACTGATCGCAAATAATATTGAGTTACTCCTAAATTATTGCATGAGATACTACGACAGGCAGTTCATAACCCGCAGTGCTGTAAACAAAGATATACTTAGCAGATTTGAGAAATTGCTCGATGATTATTTTCAGTCAGAACTAGTTCATACCATAGGCTTGCCATCAGTCAGGTACTGTGCTGACAAGCTGCATCTGTCGCCCAATTATTTTGGAGATCTCGTTAAGAAGGAAACCGGAAAATCTGCCCAGGAAAATATCCAGCTAAAGGTTTTATCCCTTGCCAGGGAGAAGATCTATGACAGGAGTAAAACACTCAGTGAAATTGCATATGAATTAGGATTTAAAAGCCCTCAACATTTCAGCCGCATGTTCAAGAATGAAACCGGGCAAACCCCTAATGAATACAGGTCGTTGAATTGAGGCCGGGATCATACTCGCTATTAAGGTCAGATGAAAGCCTGAAGATCATCTTTTTATAATAAAAGTCTCCGGTACGCTTCCGTCATATAGATATAAGGATAGAGTTTTTCATCATACCAAAGAAGCGAAAAATAGAGCCCGATAGGTGAAGATTTCATATTTCTCTGCTTTCCGAGCCATTCTAAACCGTTTGAACACGACTCTTTGTTTTTCGAAGCCAGCGCACATATTGCCAGTGAAGTTTCTTCCAGTGTCCCTTCAACTCCCTTCTTCCCTCCCCAGCTTCCGTCATTGTTCTGCTGCCTGACAAGGAAGTCCTGACCCTTTTCAGTCATTTTAGCCAGCCTGGATTTAATATGCGAATCTATTTTATCCAGTTTAAGACAATCATTCAGGTATGTACACACCTTTGCAGTCCCGTAGACCGGATTTGTCTGGTCGTCAGTCTTCTGGTTTCCAAACCATAAGGGGATCCAGGAACCATCTGATCCCTGATGCTTTTCAAGATAACCGGCTGCTTTTAATATGGAACGTTCAATATTCTGCTGTGTCCTTTTGTCCATATTATTTCCAAAACAGCTGATGGTCCTCATCAATGCCAGGAGAGCATGGCCCGTAAGGTCGGAACAGCTCTTGTCGAACGGGAGGCGGCCCCATCCCTTGCAGAAAGTAGGAAATCCTCCGTCGGAATTCTGCAGTTCAATAAGCCATCTGCATCCGTCAAGAATTGAGTTTTTTTCTCTTTCTGTGCCGGTGTACAGTTCATGAAGTGCAAGTATTGCACCGGGAGTATCATCTGCATCCGGTACCGATCCTGAATAGCTGGTCCAGCCCCATCCTCCGGGCTTTGCGCCATTGAAGGGATGTATCTCATTGTACTGAAGTCCCAGCAGGTGTTCCCTTAAAATATTTCTTTGCTTTTCAGACATGTGTTTGCAGGGATCATTTCCAAGGGCTTTGACAGAGAGGGTTGTCACCCATGTCGACAGGTCAGTGTCGATAGGCCAGCTGCCATCATCACGCTGCTGGCGGCAAAGGAAGCCTATCCCTTTCTGAACAGTTTGGCTGTCTGCCTTACCGCACGCAACAAGGCACATGGCGACAAATCCGGTCAGGGGAATTGCCTCAAGGAATCCGCCGCTTTCAGGGACAAGTGAATTAAGTTTCCTGATGGCTGGCTTTATGAAAATGTTTCTGAACGACATTAAACTGAGTGTTCTCCTTCTTCTTTGGGTATGAAGATAGATCCCTACTCCGATCAGGGCGGGCAGGGCATAACTCACAACACGAAGGTTGAAAAAACTGTAAAGTGACCGGGGAAGGAGTGTAAGCTCGAACGGAAGCCCTGGGATCTCTTTCAATGAAGATGAAGAAATAACTCCGGCAAGATGAAGCATCGAAAGAATTGGCACTGAAAAGGTGAGATCTTTCCCGTAAAACTTCAATATTGATCTTGTTATATTTTTAGGATCAAGAGTAATCCCTTTTGAATATAGCCACTCTTCCATCCTTCTGAGTGTGTTTGTTCCGTTGCCGTTTAGCTGGCAGTAACTTATGGCTGAGTAGCATAGCAAAGTAGTACTGACATTGCTTGCTGATTCGGGAGTATCGCCAAACCCTCCGTCGTCATTAATACTTTTCAGCAACCAGTCATAACCTGATGCTATTCTCTTAAGGCCATCCCTGGTATCTGAAATTTTCAGAGCAACAATTGCCACTGCCGTACTCAGTGCGCTGCCGGATAAACGGCCGGTCCAGTAACCTTCCGTGTTCATCTCGGATAACAGAAGACCTGCGAGTTCGTTGTATTTCTGATGTATAGTGTTAGCTTCCATATTGTTACGCCAGTGATCCGAGAGCCAGCAATCCGTAAAATGTGTATTCAATGTCAGGTTCAGGATCCATCATATTGGCTCCGAATCCTCCTTCATGATAAAGAGAATCTATAAAGTTGAGGCATTCAGGCTTTATGGTCCTCAGATCCTGTTGGGCATATCTGCAAGCATATAAAGTTACAGCTGTGGAAAGGAGATCAGATACCGGTGCTCTTTTCACAGCCCTGAAACCGCCCTGGTTGTTATAAAATTCCATCAGCTTATTTAAAAGATCACCTGTGGGCCTGCCGAATGCATGTTGAAGTACAGTCAGTGCTGCTATAACCGTAGAAGGCAGTGTTTCATTTCCGGGCTGACTTTTAAGATGCCTTCTGACTTTAAAGAGTCCTTTGTAATCACCTGAATAATAACATGCCAGCATTGTTACAAACATACCATATGCGGGTTGTTTAACAAGACCATCATCAAGGTTCTTCCTGACCCTTTCCCGGAGAAATGCTTTAAGTTTCTTGTCGGTCGAAAGTTTTGAAGCAAGGATTGAAGCACAGTAAAGGTGTATTCCTGCCGGTTCATTATTTCTTATCTCGTTTTCAACATATTGCCGGGTTTTCATCAGAATTTCCTTCAGGTCCAGAGCTTCGGAGAGGAAAGTTCCGAACAGGGTGTAATAAAGATCCGGATTTTCCGCCTTGTCTTTAAATCCCCCGGAGAAATGCATCCTGCCCCCGACATAATTTTTAAGATCCCGGGAAGCATTTGTTTCGAGCATTCCGAGCGATCGTTTAAGTACAGCTTCAGGGCTAAGCTGACCGAAAACCAACGCTTTTCTGCCGGAAACAAGTCTAGAGATATTTGCTGAAAGTTTTTCCAACGATCTCATGAAGAGCGAGTTTTAAAGGAATGTTCTGCATTCCTGAAAGACAGCTGTCAATACTTACAAGGTATTCTTCTATTAGGCTGTCGATAAAATCGTCTATGCTGTGTTTGTCTATCAATTTCCGTATTTCATCTATATCATTCTCTGATACGAGACTTTTTATGATTTCTTTCCCTGTTTCTCCGGTCTTTTCAGCCAATGCCGAGATCACAGCCGAGGGATTTCTCAATACATTTCCCTCTTCCGGCCGGGTTATATCCTCAAGATCATCCTTTAACTGATAGGCGGTCCCGATAATGTAACTGAATTCTTCAAGGATCCTTAAAGATTCCTGGTCTGCGCCGCCGGCCAGAGCACCTGTCATCAAAGAAACCCTAAAGGCTTCTGCAGTTTTGCTCCTGAAAATTGCAAGCACTTCATTCACACTGAGTATATCGTTATTCCTTCTTGCCATGAGCTCAGCGCCCTGACCCTCCGACATCAGTCTGTGTCCGGCTGAAATAATTCTGATACAATCTTTCATTACCACAGGATCAAGGCTGCATTCGGAAACAAGCCTGTAACCTTCTCCTATAAGCAGATCACCAAGGTTTATTGCAACAGGAATGCCATGTTTTTTGTGGACAGTTTCCTTGCCATATCTGTGATCATCGCCATCTTCAATATCATCGTGCACGAGGGAGGCTTTATGGAAACATTCCACCGACATTGCAAGATACTGAAGAACTTCCGTATCAGGGTCATGGCTGAAGGCCAGGTATGTAAGGGCAGTGAGGAGAGGTCTAATCCTTTTCCCTCCCGCCAGAAGTATATCTCTCAAAACCTCATCTGTCGGATTGTTTTTCAAATCAAGAAGCTTATTTATTTTCTCCTGTGTAAACAGTGAGGCAGTCTTATCCCTGAGGTCATTCAGGTTTAAAAGGCGGAAACCGTTGCGGTCATTACGGAAATTAATCTCCTTCCTTATCCATCCGGCATCTGCCTGTGTGTCGACACATCCGCATGTAAGAAGCGGGATGCCTACAGCGGGCACTGAATATTTATTGACCGTCCTGAAAATCTTCTGCAGCGTTTCCATGCATCCGACGCCGATTATGGCATCGACTTTTCCACTCTCAACCAGACGTGATGCTATTGTTGTTCCCTCGGCAACGATTGTTATATAACCCAGGTCTTCGGCCTCACGGATAAATCCTGATATACTGCAGTTGCCGCATTCGTTGCAGAGCAGTCCGAGATCATCCTCCTGTGCATTGCACTTCTGGCTGTTCCTAAGGCATTGAGGAAGTAAAAGCATCCTCCTGTCAAAGGGGATTGCTCCAACTACAGAACGCCAGATGGCATTGCCGCAGCATATCATCGTGAAGGCCTTATAGTCTGGATCCCATCCATTTTCAGCAATCAGATGATCAGCAAATCCGGCAAGTTTATCGTAAGAAACAGGTGGAATTGTAACATTTGTTACAAAATAGCTGTCGGTTTTTTGCCGGATCTCATCGCGTAATTTGCTTTCAACCGGCACCACAAGGGTTAATATGTTGTCAGAAATCATTTCCATTTTTAATCATCCATAGGCGCCCATTCCGAAGAAAGCTGTCCTCTTTGCCATCCTGTAAATAAGGCTTTTCTCAGGTATAACAGGGCAGGAGCCATGACTTTTCACAGAAGGTGATGATGCAAGCTCTTCGAGGTATTCCGGTCTGTTTGAAGTGTTCAGGGCATTGTGTTTTTCAGCAAAATCCTTCACCCATGCCGGATCTTCCATGAGCACGCATCCATTTGTTTTACTGCGTATCTGACGCCTGAAATCCCTTAACAGTTCTGAATTCTCATATATGGCTGCCGGTTCGCCATTAAAAAAATTCTCTCCGGCAATCTGAATTACAGGGCATGGTTCAAGATTGCCAGAAGGATTTATATGATGACTGAGTCCGTCGGCTGCAGGACAGAAAGGTTCCCCATTGGCACGCCAGTATGAATCAACCAGGACCATGGGCAGTCTCGTCCTTCCGTCAACAAGGAATTTCCGCAAGCGGAGTATCTCTTCAGATGAAAGGGCAAGCTCATAGTTGGGATTGTGTCCGGCAGGGCGGTAAATGTAATACCATATGTACAGTACGCCAAGGTTGTGAAGCATCTTTACAAAATCGTCACTAAGCGCCATATCAATGTTCGATTTGCAGACACTTATGGCAACTCCGGTAATAAGACCTGCAGCTGTCGCTGTTTTTACCGCATCGAGGGTCCGGTTATATACATTGTGTCCACCGCGTCTGACATCTGCAACAAATTCATCACCCTCGAGACTTATAAGGGGTGTTACATTCCCGGCTTTTCTAAGGCTTTCTGCCACCTGCCTGGTGAAAAGAGTCCCGTTGGTGAAAAGCTGGAAATATGAATCGGGGTGTTTTTTAAATATAAGGTTCAAGTCCTTGTGAATAAGAGGTTCTCCTCCAAGAATGCCGAAGAAATATGAACCCTGCCTTTTTCCGGCTTCAATCACTGAATCTATCTTTTCAAGATCCATATAGATTTTGGGATTGCCGGTTTCAACCCAGCAGCCCTGGCAACGAAGGTTGCAGTCGTTAGTGATGGAAATGAACTGAAAAGCCGGAAACATTAGACCTTGCTTCCTTCTTTTCCTGAACTTTACAAAACCGGCGGCGCCTTTCACAACCATATTGGTCAGAAAGATCCTTCGGCAACGCCTGTCGGCTTTTAAGAAGTTCTTCAATACTGACATTTTTATTCAGCTTTGTTTATTTTATTAATGGCTGTGTCCCTTTCCATTATCGCCTTATTCATTTCCTCCTCCCTTATGATCGACTGCCTTTTGGCTTTTCTTTTCTGAAGTGCCAGGTAAATATCATCACCCAGGATCGATTCAATATCGCGTGTCTGTCTCTGCAATTCTGCCTTTTCATCGATATCATCGGACCCGCCCACTGCACCCCCGTGCTTGTATTTCGGGAAAATTATTGCTGCGGAAGGACATATCCGTGCACAGGCAGGACATTGATCCTTGCAACCTTTCGGATTTACTACAGTGATCTTTTCAGGAGTCTTATCATAAACCCCGAAAAGACAGAAATTGGCGCACTGACCACATACAGTGCAGCGTGCATAATCAATTAGGGGGTACCATGAAGCCCATCCCGGCTCACCTTTTATTTCCTTCCGGGAAGAGATGCTCAGAGCACCGGAGCAGAAATCGTCAATAAGAACCTGTGCTTTTGTTAAAGGAGTCTCAATGAGGTTTATGTAATTTAAAGCCAGGTTATTCCGGTCACCTGATCCGGCCTGTTCAAACAAAAGCCTCATAGTCCTGGGAAAACACCCGATCACAAGATATTCTGTATTCTCTTCCAGTACTTCTGATAAGGCGCCACTGTTCAATGCAACAACTCCGCAAAGATCGGAAAATACAGTAAATCCGATTGAAAGCTGCTCCAGATAATTCAATATCCCGCTCAGTGTTTCCTGCGAGATTCTGGACCCATGGCAATTGCAAAAGAGAATATGTTTATTTTGTTTGTTCATGCCTGTTTCAGCAGTACTTTTCACTGTTTAGTTTTCAAAATAACAGGTTGAGTTTTGGGGTTCCAAGGTATAATCTTTTTCCTGAAAAAGATAACCGGAAGTAAAATTCAGACGGCATTCCATTTTAAATCCAGACAGGGTAGTCTTTGTGAAATGCCGTCCGACAATCTGATCTTAAACCAAACAACCTGACAGAAAAATATCAATTCTCAGGAATTTGTTCAAAATTTGCTCCTTTTACACGAACCTGCAAGGAGTTTGTCAGCATAAAGAAAAAGTGGCATATTATCACGAAGCAGGTTTATCGGGAATTATGAATATGAAGTATCTGATATCCAAAAAAATATTTTTGTAAAACAGACCTCCATTAAAAACTGCCGGTCGAAAAAATATAAACAAAGGCAATTGTGTCTTTTTCCTGAGGTAATAATTTAACTGACTGATTAGATTAAAATTTATTTTCGGGTCCATTAAGCAACATGCTCAACCTCCGGTCTTTTCATTATCTTAAGAATTGTATTGAACTTCGTTGATTTTGTACTTAAAACTGGATTCTTACCCGGATAATGTAAGTAAATTAGCAATTGTAACCCAATAAGAATTTCTATCTGAATGAGAACTTATAAGATTCGGATTCCTTTACTGGCATTATTCCTGTTTATCGTGTATGCAGGTAAAGCACAGGAACCTTTTCCTTCGCGTGAAATTGCGGACAGGATCTTTATGGCATGGTATGATTCATTTAATGTAGAATCTGTCAAAGGATTCTTCTGGGACAATGCTGAAATGATGGAAGTTGTTCTGGATGCTTTAGAAGTAACAAAGGACCAGAAATACAAGACAATGTTCGAGGCAATGTTTAAGAATTTCGTTGAAAAAAACGGGGCTGACTGGCAGGGAAACCTTTACAATGACGATATAACCTGGGCTGTTCTGGTCTGCCTAAGAGGATATTTTTTGACAGGGAATCTTACTTACCTTGAGAAAGCCAAAGATCAGTTTGATAAAATGTATGCAAGGGCATTTACAAATTCTTATGGAGGGGGACTTCTGTGGCATCATGCAAAGACAACAAAAAACGCCTGCATTAACGGACCAGCTATGGTTGCATGCTGCTACCTTGCAAGAGCAACAGGCGACAGCTCTTATTACGATAAAGCAGTTTCTCTTTATGACTGGTCAAAATTATACCTTTTTGATCCGAAAACAGGAAAAGTGAATGATAATGTGGATCTTGACAAAAATTCAGGGCAGTTGAAAATTAATAAATGGAGCTCCACATACAACCAGGGGACATATCTGGGAGCAGCGACAATGCTTTATAAGCATACAGGAGAAGCCACATATCTTGTTGAAGCCCAAAAAATTGCAGAATACACCAGGGTAAATATGTACTCCTCAGGAGTGATGAATAATGAGGATAACGGCAATGATCTCCCGGGTTTTAAAGGGATTTTTGCCCGTTATGCCCGAATGTACACTGTTGAGCTTAAAAAAGCTGACCTTATCGAATGGCTGCAGTTAAATGCAAGGGTTGCTTATGGCAACAGGAATTCAAACGACCTTATAAATACGAAATGGGCAACTACTACAGATGATGCCAATCCCGGAACAGCTTTCGGATGCTCTGCCGCCGTATCTCTTCTGATCAATTGTCTGCCTTTAACGCAATAATAATCCAATCACTGTTACTCCGGAAATATTTAAATCTGACACGAATATGAAGAACCTTTTGATTTTTGTATGGCTCCTTCCTCTTTTCTCCTGCCATAACGGGAGAAACCAGATTGTAGAAATTGAAGGTGAACTCCGGCAGTGGAATAAAATAACTTTAGTTATCAATGGTCCTGAGACTGCTGAATGGGACAAGGTAAATCCTTTTCTCGATTACAAACTGGAGGCAGTATTTAAGAACGGAAATAAAAACTATACTGTTCCGGGCTTTTATGCCGCTGACGGAAATGCCGCGGAAACATCGGCTGATGCAGGTACTGTATGGAAAATTCGTTTCAGACCCGATATTGCAGGAACATGGACTTATAAAATCTCATTCAGGAAAGGAAAGGATATAGCTGTAAAAGACGACGTAAACCAGAGTGTTGAGGTCTCCGGTGATGGTCTGGAAGGCAGTTTTGTAGTTGCGCCTCCCGACAAAACAGGAAGTGTTCTCCTGAATAAGGGACGGATTGTGAACGGCGGGAAGGGTTATTACAGGTTCCAGGGTTCTGAGGAAATCTGGCTGAAAAACGGAACCGACAGTCCGGAGAATTTCCTTGCTTACACTGATTTTGATCAGACCTTGCGTTACAGCCTTAAAACAGAGGTACGTGAAGGCGAAGCTGATCCGAAAAAAGACCTGCATAAATACGAATCCCATATTGCTGACTGGAAACCGGGGGACCCTTCCTGGCAGAACGGTAAGGGAAAAGGTATTATAGGGGCATTGAACTATCTTAATTCAGTTGGTGTGAATTCAGCTTACATGCTTACTATGAATATTTTGGGAGACGGGAAAGATGTATGGCCCTACACCGACCACAACGAGCGGTACCGGTTCGACTGCAGCAAGCTCGATCAATGGGAAATAGTATTCGACCACATGGACAATCTTGGGATGATGATCCATTTTGTATTGCAGGAAACCGAAAACGAATGTTTGCTTGATGGCGGTAATACCGACGTCCAGAGAAAATTGTACCTGAAGGAACTTATTGCCCGGTTTGGGCATCACCTGGCTGTAACTTGGAATATCGGAGAGGAAAACGGACCTGCCGATTGGACACCGGTTGGCCAGACCGATACCCAGAGAAAGCAAATGATGACATACATTAAGCAAATCAATCCCTATCCCGGCATTGTTGTTTTGCATACCCATTCCGATGACCGGCACCAGGAACTTTATCTTAATCCCCTGCTTGGATTCGAAAATCTTGATGGCCCGAGTTTACAGATCGGAAACCCGGTAAACGTTAACTCCCGAATTAGTAAATGGGCTGCAGAATCGGGAAAAACCGGGAAAAAATGGCTTGTCAGTCTCGATGAGATAGGACCCAGCTGGAAAGGCGTAATGCCTGATTCGTATGATTCATCGCATGATACCGTGAGGTATAACTGTCTCTGGGGAACATTGCTGGCCGGAGGAACCGGAGTGGAGTGGTATTTTGGCTATCGTTACCCTGATAACGATCTGAACTGTGAAGATTTCCGCAGCCGCGAAAACTGGTGGAGGCAGTCAGCTATAGCTACCCGTTTCATGCTGCAGTTTCCGATTGACGAAATGAAAGCCAATAATGCACGGGTTAACATTAAAGGAGCATTTTGTCTCGAAAAAACAGGAGAAATCTATCTGGTCTATCTGCCTGCCGGATCAAAAAATGCCGGCATTTATTTACCGGGAGACGGGGACTTTTCTGTAAAATGGTTTAATCCACGCAATGGCGGTGAATATGTTGAAGGAACTGTTTTGGGAATCCATGGAAAAGGATTTAAAACTTTGGGCTATCCTCCTGCTGAAACTGACATGGACTGGGTTGTAGTGGTTCAATAATTACAAGAAAAAAACATAGTTGTTAAGCTTTCTGATCATTGGCCGGAGAGACTCATTCACCCGGGCTCCGATAACTGAAGCTTCAGGATGCTTTCATTCCATAATTTTGGCTGTCGCTTCCTCTGTCCACTTCGACAAGGATAAAATATTTTCCGGGCTAAGCTTCGCATCCCTGTGGATAAGCAAATAGGATTTCAGCGGCATATTTCCAGACTCCACTTCATCCTTGATTTTCTGCAGCAATCCTATTTTTTCACGTTTGCTGTAATCTTCCCACTGGGAAAAATTTAAATTTTCCCTGCCTCCATTGATATGATTTGAAAGTAACCATGATGACGGTGCTACCTTTGCATACCACGGGAGACGAACCTGATCTGAATGACAGTCAAAACAGGATTTTTTAAGCTGTTCCAGTACAGGTCCTGTAACCAGACTGCTTTTTGCAATGCTCTTTTCATCCTCAGGCTTATTCCCCGGAATTCCTGACGGGAAAAACTGAATTATTATCAGCAGCACAAATCCTGCCAATAAAATAAATTTAAATATTTTCATCAGCATAAATAAAGGATTCAGTGAGATTTTATCTTAGAAGGCTGTCAGCTTTTGATACGGCCCACGACTGCAGTAACTTGCTTTCTTCAGGCAATAACTTCATTTCAGGATTCTTTTTTACAACACCTGCAGGTGGCATAATATTTTTCTGAAGAACCCTGACAATATTATCAAGTTTCGCCACTATCCTGCTTTTCTTAAGATTGGGCAGGCTATCCCATAACAGGGCACCTTTTGCTACCGGCGATTTCCCCTGTGCACTGTGACACCCGTAGCATTTATTATCTATTACCTTTTTTACATCGGCAGGAAAGAATGATGCATTGTTTTGCATGTCTTTTCTGACAGGAGAACTCTGAACAAGCAAAAAGCCGGCAATTACCAGAACGACAACAACAAAGGATGAAGTTTTCATAGTCATGTGTTTTGAGATAAATTTAACTAAAATTTATCATTCAGCGCCTATTTCTATTGCGAAACTAATACAGACAGAAGAGGTTTTATGAGGGGAAATATTTATTGCCATGGCCATCCAACAATTTTAATGACCGGTTGTTAATATACTTATATGAATCCTCCACAGGTAAATTCTAAATCACTTCAAGCCGATGAAATTTAAAATTGACCTGACCTTCTTTTTCGAAGTTCTTTTATAATCCGGGTGATTTTAAAAGATGTTTTTTAATAACCTGGTTAAAGAAATAAGTTTATTGATATTTATCCCGGGTATAAAAATTTATTTTTATGAGTTCCGAAAAATCTGAATTCAGTTTAGATGTTCAGCAAGTCGGTCATAATACGGTAAGTCAGTATTCTGCTGGCAGCGATCTTCAATTAGACAGGAATTTTATACAGGCTTTGGAGGAATCCATTCCAAGCGGAATTTCCGTAATTGACGAAAGCGGTGAACAGGTATATGTCAATGACTCCTTTTGCAGGATGTTTGGATGGGATAAATCGGAACTTCTCGGGAAAAAACCTCCATTTGTCTATTGGTCGGATGATGATATCTATAATATCAACGAGGCTTTCCGGCTTACTCTGGAAAACAGGGCGCCAAAAGAAGGATTTGATCTTGTATTCCGGACCAGGAAAAAGGAGAGGATGTATGTCAATGTCACTATTTCTTCATTTAAACAACAATCAGATCGCACATTCTATCTGGCAAATGTAATTGACATAACGGGACGGAAAAAAACTGAGGAAGAACTTATCAGTTCACGTCTTTTCCTGATGTCCAGCCTTGAATCCGATCTGGGGATAATAATTTTTTCTACAGACTTGAATTATAATTACATATACTTCAATAAGGCACATGCCGAAGCAATGAAATTTGCATATAACGCAGATGTAGAGCAAGGAAGTAATTTTATCAATTATGTGTCATCTGAAGATGACAGAAAATTGTTAAAAAAGAATCTGGACCTTGCACTCACGGGGCAGCCGACAACATTTATTCAGACTTTCGGAGATAAGAACAAAGCTTATTATGAATGTTTCGTTAATCCAATAAGCAATGAGCAAAACGAAATAATCGGAACTACATTTCTTGCACGGAATATTACCAGCCGGATTGAAACGGAGCAGGCCCGGATTGAAAGTGAAACAAAATTCAGGGAGATCATTGACCAGATAAATGATGCCATTACAGTATTTGATCAGAAGGGACAAATTATAATCTGGAACAACGGGGCTGAACGAATCTGTGGAGTAAGACGTGAGGATGTCCTGAACAGGGATATCATCGATGTGCAGCTGCAACTTACGCCGCCTCCAAATAATAAAAGACATATTATTGAAAATAATATAAATGGGATTCTGACAATGGAGGCGTCTGAGAAATTCAATCATATAATTGACAGTGAAATAATTCCATTGAATTCAGATTCAAAAAGGTATATACAAAGTATGGTTTTTCCGGTAAAGCTGAATGAAAATTACCTGTTCTGTTCAGTGGTGAGGGATGTTACTGAACTCAAGAGATATGAAAAAGAACTGTTTCGTGTCAGTCAGGAGAAAGACCGGTTCTATTCAATGATAGCACAATATCTGTATACTCCTTTCAACGTATTTAACAACTTTTCAAAGCTGATGGCCGAGGAACTGGATAATCTTCCTATAAAGGAAATCCAGAAAATGGCCAGAATGATGAGCAATTCTGCAAGCAATCTGTATGGATTGCTTGATAATCTGCTTCAATGGACAAGAATGAATCAGGGGAAGATTGCATTCGAACCTCAACTTCTTAATCTAAGGGAAGCCTGTCATGAATCTGTATCCGTTCTGAACCCCGGCAATGAATTCAATGAGTTTTATGTAAATTATTTTATCGGAGAGGAGATTGAGGCTTTTGCGGATAAGTTTATGCTTAAATCGATCTTCACAAACATCTTTTCCTATTTTATCAGGCATTCAGGATCAAATTGTCATATTGATGTTCTGGCAAGTCATGGCAATTCGGAGATTGAGATCTCAGTACAGAGTGAAACTTCAAACCTGAGCCATGAAAATCTTAATGAAATATTTTCAGCTTCTTATGTCACTTCGGGGAAAGGTGCCGCTGAAGAGGAAGGGATTACATTAAGCATGTTGCTTTGCAAGGATTTTGTTGAGAAGCACGGAGGCAGGATCTGGTTTGCATCGCAGGATAACAGTTTTAAAGAGATCAGGTTCACACTGCCCGACAAGCGCTAATATTGGCTTTTCCTGAATTCTTCAGGAGAGATATTTTCACTTCTGATACAATTTATTCTGACTTTTGACTGAACCGCCGCCATCATTTCCGGAATGAGGCAGATCAAATCAAAGAGACTTTATATGCGGATTTGTTGCCTGTATAGAGGAAAGACATAAATAAAAACAAGTAAATTGCATAAATAATGCACTTTTGCCAATTTTGAAAAATCAGAATTTTCAATCAGAACCGGACTTAAAATCGAATAATAGATTAATCCTATGAATAAAAAAGCAATTACTCTCATCTTTTCCATTTGGGCCTCCTTGGCTCTCATTTCAGTAAATGCAATTACAGTAACACGTGTCGAGCCTGCAAACTGGTGGACCGGAATGAAGAATACTAATCTTCAGATATTGGTATATGGACCGGAAATCAGCAAAGCCAGCCTCAAAATTAAATATCCCGGCATAAAGGTGTTGAATGTATCAAAAACTGAAAATCCGAATTATTTGTTTGTTTATGTAGATATTGCCCCTGGCACAAAGCCGGGTACTGTACCGCTGGAATTTACCAACGGCGCGGATAGATTTACATATAATTATCCTCTGGAGGCCAGAACTGATAAGACCGGAGCTCAGGGTTTTAGCGCAGCGGACGTCATGTATCTTATTACTCCTGACCGCTTTGCGAACGGCGATCCAGGCAACGACAATCTTGAGGACGTCAGTGTAAACAGGCAAAATCCAAATGCACGACATGGTGGCGATCTGGAAGGAATCTCACGACATCTCGATTACCTGAAAGACCTGGGAATAACCACCATCTGGCTTAATCCGGTTCAGGAAAACAGAATGCCCGGAGGCTCATACCATGGTTATTCAATAACAGATTATTATAAAATTGATCCGCGTTTCGGAACCAATGAAGAGTTTAAAGCCTTTACAAAAACTGCCCACGACAAAGGCTTGAAGATAGTAATGGATATGGTGCTGAACCATTGTGGAAGTTCACACTGGTGGATGAAAGACCTTCCTGCGAAAGACTGGATAAACAACAATGGTGTTTATGTGCAAACCAACCATGCCACTGTGTCTGTAATGGATGTTCATGCAGCGCCTTCGGAGAGGGCTGCTTTTTTAAACGGATGGTTTGTAAGGAGCATGCCTGACCTGAACCAGACCAATCCACACCTGGCAGTTTATCTGATACAAAACACGATCTGGTGGATCGAATACGCGCGTATTGACGGCATACGACAGGATACATATTCCTATCTGGATTACGATTTCCTGGCCAGGTGGAACAGGGAGATATATGCAGAATATCCTGATTTTAATATTGTTGGAGAAACCTGGTACAACAAAAGTACATCCTCGGCCTGGTGGCAGAAAAATTCTCGTCTGAGCAATAAGGATTCCGACCTAAAGACTCCGATGGATTTTTCATTGACTTTTATCACTCAGTCAGCATTTGACAGTAAGACCGACAATGGTTATCTCAACAACATTTTTGAAGACATAGCCCAGGATTTCATCTATCCTGACCCATACAATGTCCTGATATTTTTGGATAATCATGACATGACCAGGTTCAACCGTAAGGATGAAACAGACTTAAAGCGCTTTAAACAGGGCCTTGCCTTTTTGCTTACCACCCGCGGTATTCCACAGATCTTTTATGGAACAGAAATTCTAATGACTGGTGTTAAGGAGGAAGGGGATGGTAATTTACGGAAGGATTTCCCGGGCGGATGGCCAGATGATAAAACTGATCTTTTTTCGAAAAGCGGAAGAACTGAAATGCAGAATGAAGCATGGGATTATTTGCAGAAACTTCTACAATGGAGAAAAACAAGCCCGGCCGTTACAGAGGGAAAAATGATACACTACGCTCCAAGGAATGGTGTATATGTATATGCACGTGTTAAAGATGGTCATACTGTAATGGTTATGCTGAACAGTTCATTGGCGGACCAGACTGTGAAGACAGATCGTTTTTCTGATATTACCGGAAGCTTTACGACCGGGAGGGACGTAATTACTTCAGCCGCATATAATATTTCAGAAGAAGTAACAATACCTGCCAAAGGAGAACTTATTCTGGAACTGGGCAAATAAAATACACTACAGAATCCTCAAAGACAAACTGACCGATAGGCTGGGCGCCGTTGCGTAATTTATCTGTCTCATCAAAGGTCTGAGTACTCTCTCATTGAATTTCGTATATGGTGGGTAATGAACCAGAATGTATGTTAAATTGATTTTTCCATGACTGATCTCAGTCTGGATGGTGATCAGTCAGTTTAATTAAACCAGTAGGACAGCTTGACAACCAGCCCCCTGTTCTTGTTCACGAAATTATCAGAATAGGAATTGCCTGTGTACACGATAAACAAATCCGATACTGGCGCAAAACGCCACTGGAAACGGATATTCATATTCACGTTATCAATCTGATTGTTATATTGAATAAATGTGGTCAGAAACACTTTATCCGTAAAGGTAATATCCAGCGTTGGTCCCAAAAGGATCAGCTTTGCACTGTTGTATGGATCTGGCAGGGAGATATTGTTATAATTTATTATCATGCCGATGCTCCCGTATGGTTGTACACGGTAATTCATCTGTCCGTTAAAAAACCAGCGATTCCCGTTATAATATCCTCCAATTCCGGTAGACAGTTTGTAGTTAAATAATTTCCTGTCATCGGAGGTAAATCCGGCCTGTGCGCTATTCCAGTGAAACCGCTCTCCCGCATCAAGTTTCTCACCTCCTGTATTGGTCGGGTCGAAATCACTGCTGAGCAGAATGAACTCTTCCTGCATGCTGACTGACAGCTGGCTTTTATTCTTCCATCCAATGGTATATGAAAATTCGGTTTCCCGATCGGTAAGTTTGAATTCTGGATCAAAGACAACATTGAAGTTTGCACCTGGTCCATGACTGATAATCTTTTCTGAATGTGATGGATAGAAAAGGTAACTGACAGATGGAGTGATCTCAAAAAGTCCTGTCCTTCTGATATAACCTGCTTCGGCTATATAGTCCGATCCTATATACGACTGGCTGATGGAAGCTTTCAGATATTGTGAGAAATAGCCTATATTTCCTGAAAAAGCAGCGGCATTTTTTCCAGCCCCCGGGTAAAACGACTGGTGAAAGAATGTTTTGCCCTGCCAGCGGTTATCCGTGCTGGCAAAATTATATTCGAGTCCAGCCACCCTGTTGTAATGGTTTGCAGTGAACGCAGTATCACTGTATGACTGGGTGATCTCCTTATTCACCAGAAATCCGACAATGCTGGAACGGCTGAAGATCTCACGTTGCAGGACAGCCACCGCATAATTGCTGGCCAGGTTATCATCTTTAGATCCGGTTTGCATATCCATCATGCCGATCCTCCATTTATTACCAATCCTTCCGGTCAGTCTTCCACCGAAATTTATCGGGACATTAAGTCCGATCCTCCTTGAGAAAAAAGGCTGTGCCTTGCTGTTACCGAGATTGGCGAACAGGTCACTGTTCTCAAGAAAAAACTGCCGTCTCTCAGGAAAGAACAATTCAAACCTGTCGAGGTTGGTCTGCTGCCTGTCTTCCTCAACCTGGGAATAATCGGGATTGACTGTCAGGTCGAGGTTCATTGATGTGGACAATATCATTTTTGTATCAAAGCCTGCATTCCATTTCCATTTTGTAGTTTCATCTGCCTCGGTATTTTTAATGACTTTTGAGGTGAAATACGGGATAACAGATAACCTTAATCCGGCTTTATCAAGGGGCTTATCCCAGACCAGCGTTCCTGCATAGGGAAGGGAGTTATGCGGAAACTGCCGCGGGACAGGAGCCCATGCGGATTTTTCGTTTGTTTTAAGATCGAGCCTGCCAAAGTTGATCCCCCATTCATTTTCTCCTTCGAAATAGCGGAGACTTCGGAAAGGGATGGCCATTTCAGCCACCCAGTGGTCGCTATAGCTTTTCACCGCAGATTTCCATTTAGTATCCCAGGTAAAACTTGATACGCTTCCGTTATTTATCACCCCGTCGCTCTGTGCTCCGGCGGCAGATACACCAAAGGCATAGCCGTTGGTAAGGTTATTGTAGGTATCAATGTGTACCCTGAAATTGTCATTCCTGGTGAACTCAAAATCCCTGCGGAGTGATTCCACAGGTCTTTTCCCTGGTGAAGGATCATAACAGACAGCCCCCACATATAGATAAGATTTATCATAAGTGATCACAACAGTTGTCTGTGCAACTGCATAACCAGTATCGACCGGTGTCACCCGCGTGAAATTTTCAGCTTTTTCTGAATCCTGCCAGGATTGTTCATTCAATACTCCGTCGATCTTTATTGGCTCGCTTGTATAGGAAATGTTAATACGGTAATTATTCCGGTTCACAGCCTTCACCTGGGAATAAACTATTATTTCTCCAAGAAGAAAAACTGCACAAATGAGAAGGAGTCGTGAAGGGTTGAGCATTTTTATATTAAAAGTTCCGAAAATAGAAAAAGAATCCATCAATTGAATGCTTCATCAGGCTAAATATTGTAATTTCTCCTGTGTTACCCCGGAATTTTTTTCGCGAAGCAAAAAACAGCTTGCGCTTTCAAAATGAGATTTCCTTCAACCTGAATTTCCGGCCGATTGTCAGCATGATTTAAATTATAATAATTTTTCAGGCCCGAATAATCAGTATTTTTAACATATGAAAATTAAATAACAATGAAGGAGAAAATTCTTGAACGTTTCTTACGATATGCCAGAGTTGATACCCAGTCGGATTCAGATTCAACAGAGTTCCCTAGTTCAAAGAAACAGTTTATACTTGCAGAAATGCTGGCTGATGAGCTTAAACAAATAGGATTGACCGACATTTCAATTGATAACTATGGATACGTAATGGCTACATTACCTTCAAATATTGAAAAAAATATTCCTGTAATCGGTTTCCTTTCACATATGGACACCAGTCCTGATATGTCGGGCACAAACGTTAATCCCAGAGTCGTTGATAATTATAATGGTGAGGATATTTTGCTTAACGAGATCACGGGACTTACTCTTAAATCATCTGATTTCCCGGAAATAAAGCAATATAAAGGGCAGACAATCATTACAACAGACGGAACTACATTGCTCGGCGCCGATGACAAAGCCGGTATTGCCGAAATAATGACTGCCATGGAATACATGGTTAACCATCCTGAAATTTATCATGGTACTGTAAGGGTCGGATTTACGCCGGACGAGGAAGTCGGCAGAGGTGTGGACTTTTTTGATGTCAAAAAGTTCGGTGCAGAATATGCTTACACTATCGACGGGGGTGAGATAGGGGAGCTTGAATACGAGAATTTCAATGCCGCAAAAGCACTTATAAATATCCAGGGAAGGAACATACACCCCGGATCTGCTAAAGACAAAATGATAAATTCCCTTCTGGTTGCCAAAGAATTCATCGACTTGCTCCCTGTGGGTCAAAGACCTGAATTTACTACAGACTATGAAGGGTTTTTTCATCTCACGAAAATAGAGGGGACAGTTGAAAATACTGTTATAGAGTACATTATCCGCGACCATGACAGGCAAAAGTTCGAGGATAAAAAAGCTTTGATATATGATATTGCAGGCCTCCTAAACCGTAAGTACCCGGCTGGAACTGTCAAGCCCGAAATCAGGGATCAGTATTTCAATATGCGCGAGAAGATAGAACCGGTTTTTCATATCGTCGAGATTGCATGCAAAGCTATTGAAGAGCTTGGAATTAAGGCAAAGATGATGCCTGTCAGGGGTGGGACAGATGGTTCACGGTTATCTTATATGGGTGTTCCCTGCCCGAATATCTTTACAGGAGGGCATAATTATCATGGGAAATTTGAATATATACCTCTCGAGAGCATGGTAGCAGCAACAAAAGTTATTATAAGGATCGCCTCCCTGTATGCTGAAAATTATGGATAAAAGAAATATTTCTGAAATTATTAATTTCTGAAAAATGAGTAATAGATCAAAATTCCCCGGAGTATTCTGGACAGCAAACCTCATTGAGATTCTGGAAAGGTTCGCCTATTATGGCATATATATGAGTTTTGGTATTTACCTTCAGCAACTTGGCTTTTCGAAAGGAGATCTTGGCATAATACAAAGTATATTCCTTTTGCTTTCTTATCTGACTCCTATTTTCTCGGGGACTATAGCTGATAAGTACGGTTTCAAAAAAATGTTGATCGTTTCATACCTGGCATATCTGCCATCCATACTGTTACTGATAGTAACCAGAACATTTTCGGGGATTGCCCTGACGATGCTTTCAATAGGTCTGGCAGCGGGAATATTCAAACCATTGATCGCAGCTACCGTTCGTGCAACCACTGATTCAACCAATAAGACTCTGGGTTTCGGTGTCTATTATGCCATGGTCAATATAGGCGCCTCGATCGGCCCGATCGTTATGGGTAAGCTACATGCAATATCGTGGGATTATGTTTTTTACACTGCTGCCGGTACTATTGGATTAATGTTAATAATTACGCTTTTATTTTATAAAGAACCTGCCCGCGATATTGAAGGAGTATCTCTCAGTAAGAAATTCAGGGATATGAAAGAAGCGCTTTCTGATGTCAAATTTCTTATCTTCATAATACTTCTGGGTCTTTTCTTCTGGCTGCCTTTCTGGTCGTTTTTCAATATATTGGCTGTATATATAAATGATCATCTCAATACCGCTGCTTTGTACCAGACTGTTAAAGGTGTTCTCGGTGAAACAGTGGCCAGCGTAATTTCGCATCAGAAGGATGGAGTCCGGATGATAAATGCTGAAGCTATTTCGCACACAGGCTATATCATAATTCTTTTCCAGGTAGTCGTCTCAAGGATTTTTGAGAAACGGCCTGCAATACCGTCGTTCCTCTTTGGCCTTTCAGTTGCCTCTGCCGGATTTATCGTTCTGGGTCTTTCAGCTACTATGTCAGCCAGTCTGGTATTTCTCGGCGTATTCCTTTTTGCTGTCGGGGAAATGACATCCTCACCAAGGATCCAGGAATACATAATGTGGATTGCACCAAAGGAAAAAGCAGGTTTATATATGGGTACCAGCTTTCTGGCAACTGCCATCGGTGCATTGTTAAGTGGATTATATACCGGATTACTTGGAGTTTTTGAAAGGGGAGGAAAACCTCAGTACATTATGTACACTCTCGCTGTTCATACCATACTGGGGATAGCTGCTATCTGGATATTTACCAGGACAATGGGTGAATTCAGGGAGCGCAGTGAATAATTATAAGCGTGCATGCTCTCCGCTTCTTTAACTGCCACAACATTTTTTTGATCCGTAATTTTAGCAAGGGCGATATATCTGTCAGGCTGACATATTTGCAACAAAATTGATTATATTTATATGCCTGAATAATTCAAGATGATAAAATCGGGTTAGCTATATTTATCTGATACTTAAAAATCAAATCATTAAGACCATCAACAACCATGAAGACAACGAGGAGAGATTTTCTTAAGTCAGCAGGAACATTTACTGCAGGTGCTTTTTTTATTCCCGGCCTGATAAGTGCTTCACCGGCAAACAGGTTAAATGTTGCAGTTATTGGCGTTGGAGGGCAGGGTGGAGGTAACTGGGGAAGACTGATCAATCAGAAGGATCCGCTCTGGAACGAAAATATCGTCGCATTGTGCGATGTTGATGACAACAGGGCTGCTGATGGTTTTAAAGCAATGCCGGATGCCAGGCGCTTTAAAGATTTCAGGGTGATGTTTGACAGGATGCACAAGGAAATTGATGCAGTGATGGTCTGCACTCCCGACCATACACATTTCCCGGCTGCAATGGCTGCGATGGAGCTTGGCAAACATGTGATTGTTGAAAAACCACTGGCACACAATGTGTGGCAATTAAGGACACTCCGGAAAGCAGCCAAATACTATAAAGTAGTAACTCAGCTGGCTAACCAGGGACATGCAACAAACGGCATCCGTCAGGTTAAGGAATGGTATGACGCCGGAATACTGGGCAATGTTACTGAGGTGATAGCCTGGTTTGATGGCCCGTCTTTTGGCAAAGGACAATATTTCGACAAGCCTGCAAGTTTTCCACCGCCTGAAGAGCCTGTGCCTGAATATCTCGATTGGGATTTGTGGCTGGGCCCTGCTGCCTTCCGCCCCTACAATAGCATTTATGCACCAAAAACCTGGCGCGGCTGGTTCGATTTCGGCAATGGCGAAATGGGGGACTGGTGCTGCCATACCCTCGATGCTCCTTACTGGTCGCTCGATCTGGGGTTGCCTGTTGTAGCTGAAACTGAGTTCAAAACACCCGTTCCTGATACCGGATTTGTATCTGATAAGGCAATAATTCGCTGGGATTTCCCGGCTCGCGGAAATAAGGTTCCTGTTACAATGCGTTGGTACGAGGGAGGATTGAAACCTGAGAATCGTCCTGAATGGCATCTTGATACTTTGCCAGGAAGCGGAATGATAATGGTTGGTGACAAACATTGCCTGATGACAGGCGGTCGTCCAAATACACCCAAGATTTTATTGCCCGGAGAAGAATGGACCGAATTTCAGAAAAATCTGCCGGCTCAGACCATCCCGAGGACATTTGAGGAAAACCCGCAGCGCGAATGGGTCGACGCCATCAAGAACAATAAACTGCCGGGATCGAATTTTGATTATTCGGCAGGGCTGGTGGAGATGGCCCACATTGGTGTTCTTGCACAAAGATTCAATACCAGAATTGAATATGATGCTGCAAATATGAAGGTCAGGAATCATCCCGAACTGGATGCCTATATTAAGGAGCCAGCCAGAAAAGGTTGGGAATACGGGGAAAATCTCTGGAAATAATGCTTTCAGATGCATCAGTGCTCATTCTCCGGCATGGACTCAATTTACGGAATATCCCGCAGTAATATCTGTCTTAATCATTCCAGGGAATATATTTACGGATACTAATACCAATATTTACTTCTTCATATTCTAGAGCCTGCGTCCAAAACCCCTTGGCGTTGGTTCTTTTTAACCACGTGGTGCCGGGGTTAAAATAA
>JAAYUS010000050.1 GCA_012517605.1 Bacteroidales bacterium | reverse complement strand
CTTTCCGACCTCGAAAGCAGATCATTAAAGCTTAAAGTAAGCGGATTGAATATCAAATAGCAGAAACTTAAACTGATTTAATTTTAAGTCCCCTTTAGGGGATTTAGGGGTGAAAATATAAAAGAGGCTGCATAAAGATTAACCGCAAAGTCCGCAAAGTTTTAGCAAAGTTCGCAAAAGACTAATTGATAACATCTTTGAGATCTTTGCAAGATTCTCAGTGTTCTTTGCGGTTTATAAATTTCTGCTTTTAATACAACCTCTTTTTATAATTCTCAAATATTACAGGCTCCAACCGGTTCTGTACTCGTAATGGAATTTATCGTTTGCCTCGGGAAGATTCGTGATCTTCATATTTACAGGATCATACTCGAGAGTAACATTGGCCCTCTGATGAAGCACTGCAATATTTGTCAGAAGCATTATCTCAGTCAGTTTTGATGATATGGAAAAATCATTGCATGATTTTTTGCCATTCTTTATGGCATCAATCCAGTCTTCAAAGATATTCCCTGTTCTTGGCAGCCAGGGGTCTGGTCCCTTGAAGTCGGCGTTTGCCGGGATAAGTTCAGGCATCGCTCCATGGCTTGCATGTGTTATTATACCCTTATCGCCGTAATATGTTGCATCCTTCATTGCCCTTCCGGCCTCGAGCTGTTCGGGACGCGGAGGCCTCAGACCGCCGTCGCACCAGGTTACCCTTACCGGAGGCATGTAACCGCGTGCCGGAAAATCATATGTGACCATTTCGCAGAGCGGCATATAATCTGTGCTGTATGGAGAGCTGGTAGCCTGGATCTTTGTTGGCATTCCGAGGTTGAGGGCCCAGATCGGAGCATCGAAGATATGAGCACCCATATCACCCATTGCTCCTGTACCATAATCCCATAATCCTCTCCAGTAGAAATGCAGTGTGTCGGGGTTATAAGGCTTATTCGGAGCCGGACCGAGCCAAACGTCATAGTTCAGCTGTTTAGGAGGGGTTACACCGGCCGGACGTTTCATGTCGCCCTGGGGCCAGAAGCCCATCGGACGGTTCGTTGAAAGCTGGACTTCCCTTACAAGTCCTATTACTCCCGACTGTATCCATTCAACCGTTTTCCTGGTTCCTTCTGTGGCATGCCCCTGGTTTCCCATCTGTGTCACAACACCTGTTTCCGCAGCAAGCTGTGCAAGCTTTCTGCACTCAACAATTGTCTTGGCCATTGGTTTTTCAAGATAAACATGCTTCTTTGCCCTCATGAATGCTGCAGCAATTGGAGCATGATTATGGTCCGGAGTGCCTATTACTACTGCATCGATCGACTTTTCCTTATCGAGCATCTCACGCCAGTCGGTATATAGTTTTGCTTTCGGATATCCTTTTATAATATGTCCTGCATATTCATGATCCACATCACACAGTGCATAAATGTTGGCAAGTTTTATCACTCTTCCGGCTCCGGCATCGCCCATCTGTACGACTGCATTCGGGTCGGGCTGCCTTCCTGCCCCTGCCGGACGCTGTCCATCCTGACCTCCCTGTCCTGGTGCACCACCCTGTTCACCTCTCTGTTTCATCATGGCGGCCATTCTTGCCTGTCTTTCAGCTATCTGTTCCTTTGTCATAGGTGTGCCGTTCGAATTCCTTTGCGGACGGACAATGGGCACATCAGGCGAACATATCTGCTGTATGTCGCCACCACCCTGGCTTCCTATGCCAATACCTGCCACGTTTATTAGATCACTGGGAGCGGTGTATCCCTTTCCACCCATGACCGATCGAGGGATGATTGTAAATGCAGCTGCTGCTGTTGCAGTAGTGCCCAGAAAACTCCTTCTTGAGAGTTTTTTGTTCTTGGAGTCTTTTTTGTTAAAGTAAGCCTGATTCATAATTATTGGGTTTGTTTTAAGGTTTTAATCTTAATTAGACATATTAACGCTTTCGTTTATTCCACTTCTTCTGCAGATATTTGATACATGTTTCATGTTCAAATTACCTCACACCCCACACCTATTTTATTACAGAGTCATATACCGCCTGTAATATCTCAGTCCTTATATTGAGATCTGACAATAAATTGTTGTTGCGTGTCGGATATACTCTGTTGGAAAAAAATACATAGCTGATCTCATATACAGGATCGACCCATACAAAAGTGCCGGTATATCCTGAATGACCAAAACTTTCAGGTGTTGCGCTGTGTGTAGGATATGATTTGTCCTGGCTCAGTTCACTGTTGTTGAGATATGGTTTGTCAAATCCCAGGCCTCTCCGGTTGTTGTTTTCGGGGAATTGAACTTTTGTATATCTTTCAAGTACCGACCTGTCAATAATCTGTTCACCCCCGTATTCCCCCATCCTCCTGTAAAGCTCCATCAGTTTCATAAGGTCGTTGGCAGTCGCAAACAGCCCTGCATGCCCCGAAATGCCTCCAAGCATTGCAGCGCCTTCGTCATGAACAGTGCCGTGAAGAAGCTGACGCCTGAAAAGAGAATCATATTCAGTGGGGACTATCCTTTCTGGAGAATATTTTTTGTAAGGATTGAATCCTATGTCAAATGCTCCTATTTTGTGGTATATATTTTCCGTGACGAAGTCATACCATTTTTCGCCTGTAAGCTTTTCAATTATCCCGGGTGCAATAATGAATGTAAGGTCTGAATAGACATATTTTTTTTCGCCCAGCGGACTTTTGGCTATCTCCCTGAATATCTCTTTTCTGTAGTTCCTGTTAATATACAGGTTATTTGCAACAAGCAATGGGTACTTCACCGAATTTTCATGCCTGAAAATATTCCTTTTGAATGTTGAATCGGCCCTGACAGTCTCTTTCCAGAACGGAATCCAGTCTTTGAGGCCCGACTGATGTGTCAGCATGTCCTTTAAAAGCAGATTCTCCTTGTTTGTATGCCTGAATTCAGGCAGGTAATCACCGAGCCTCTTTTCCGGCGAGAACTTTCCCTGCGAATCGAGAAGCATCAGTCCGGCAAGTGTTGACGAGACCTTTGTAACGGAGGCAATATCGAAAAGATCATCATTCCTTACAGGAATTCGGTTCTCATATGTGTGAAAACCGTACGATTTATGAAAAACGACAATTCCTTTCCGTGCCACCATGACTTCGCATCCGGGATAAGCTTTCGCCTTTATGCCTTCACCGGCAATCGAATCGATCTTACGGGTTAAAAAAGCTGAGGCCATGCCTGCATTTTCGGGAAAGCCATAGCTGATCCTGATATTGCCTTGTGTTTCAATCCCATAACCTGACGGCCAGTCCTTATTTATGCTTACAGGTAGCTTCCCCTTGCCGGCTATGCCTCCAAAGATCAGCTGGGCTGTCAGATCTTCAGTATAATCATTCTCCTGGTATGCAAGGATGATCCCGTCAGCGTTTTTCAGGGCATCAATCTTTCCAAGTGCATAAGGATTGCCGAAATAAGTAATTATTGTTTTATTGGAAGTGATCAGTTTTTCAAGGAATCCTGTCAGGGCCGGTTTTATCCCGAAATTCATTCCAGGCCTCTGATCTGTATTGAAAATGCCGGCAATCACAAGATCATAACCTTTAAGCTTTTCCAATAACTCCCCGCTTTTCTTTACATTTCCGGGGTCGATGCAGAAAGTATCGGCAGGAAAATAATCCATGATCCTTGTCTGAAAGAGTGAAGACTTATTCCTGTTTATTGATACAGCAGCAATTTTAACGTCCTTTAAGTTCCTGACAGGTATTATCTCATTCCTGTTGGCGATAACTGTCAAGGCAGCTGCATAAAGATCACGGATAAGGGCTTTATTGCCGGGAGATGAAAGATCTTCAGCGAGATTGCCGGTTTTAACCGGACTTAAAGATGCAAGCCCCGACCAGTACTTTAAGGCCAGTATTTTACGGCATTTCATATCGATATCTGCATCGGTAAGTTTTTTGTCTGCAATCATTTTCTTGACTGCTTTGATTGCAGCATCAATATCAGTGACAAATTCAGCCACATCGTTTCCGGCGCGAATCGCTTCTGCTTCTGCCTCACCCGGATTAAAATACTTTGTAACGCCTTTCATGTTCATGGCGTCAGTTATAACGAGACCTTTAAACCCCATCTCATTTTTAAGAAGTCCGGTTATAATTGCCGGTGAGAGAGTTGAGGGACGGTTTGATGCCGGATCGAGTGACGGAAGGTTGAGATGAGCCGTCATCACTGCACCTGCCCCTTCATTGATAAGGTTCAGGAACGGGAAAAGCTCTATGCTGTCGAGTCTGTAACGGGGGTGAGTAATGACAGGCAGATCGAGATGTGAATCGGTATTCGTATCGCCGTGTCCTGGAAAATGCTTCAGCGTGGCAAGGACACCGTTATCCTGCATTCCTTTCATATACATCATTGCTCCTGTTGTGACCCTTTCCCTGTTTTCGCCAAATGATCTGTAATTAATTACAGGATTTGATGCATTATTATTTATATCGGCCACAGGCGCAAAGTTTACCTGCACTCCGATCCTCCTGCACTGCAGGGCAACAGCTTTGCCCATCCTGTAAATAAGGGAATCATCCTGAATGGCTCCCAGGGTCATCTGATAAGGGAATTTTTCAACATTCTGAAGCCTCATGCCGGGTCCCCATTCAGCGTCCATTGAAATGATCAGCGGGACCTGAGATATTTTTTGATAATAATTTGTAAGCTCAGCCTGCTTCTCAGGAGTTCCCTGGAAAAAGATCAGTCCTCCCGGGCCGTATTTCCGGATAAGGTCTGATATCTCCACCTCATGTGCAATATCCCGGTTTGAATAGGCTGCTACCCACATGCATTGTGCTATGCGTTGATCGCGGCTAAGAGATTTCATAACCGAATCCACCCAGGGGTGGTTCAGATATTTTATGAACGGAGGATCGGATAACTGCGAAAATGCAGGCCATAAGCCTGAAGATAGAAGTGAAATGATAAGACTGAAAAAGGAGATCCGGAGTGATTTCATTGAAATATTATATTAATTGTTTTTTTAAAGATCATACTGTAGCTGGCCTTATCAAAAGTAATAAAATTTTCTTCCTGAGGTCAGCATCATCAACTGTCAGACGGGAGGGATGTAATTTTTGCTATTTTTACGAACTTATTCTCGATCCCATGGCAAAAAGCGGAAGGCTGGTCTCACTCGATATATTCAGGGGCATGACTGTTGCCTTTATGATAATTGTGAACACTCCGGGAAGCTGGAAGTATGTTTATGCTCCACTCCGCCATGCCTCATGGCACGGATGTACGCCTACTGATCTTGTATTCCCGTTTTTTCTGTTTATCGTTGGAGTATCAATGTGGTTCTCAATGGGAAAATATGGTCATGAACTTAATGGCAGTTCGTTTTTAAGGATCGCCAGGAGGGTGCTGGCCATATTTGCGCTCGGTCTCTTTCTTAACATTTTCCCGTATTTCGGCAGGGATTATTCAACATTAAGGATAATGGGTGTTTTGCAAAGAATAGCCCTCGCATACGGAATTGCTGCATTAATATGCCTGACTGTCGATCGAAGCTACCTCTGGATTGTAACTGCCGTGATCCTGCTTCTTTACTGGGCAGCCCTTGCTTTTGGCGGGGGTAACGATCCCTACAGCCTTGAAGGTAACCTTGTACTTAAGGTTGACCAGGCAATCCTTGGCAGAAAACATCTTTATACGGGATTTGGTAAACCCTTCGAACCTGAAGGTTTGCTAAGCACAATACCCGCAGTATGCACTGTAATTACAGGTTATTACACAGGTGAGATTCTGGGCAAGGGAAAAGGATCCAAAGGAGTATTCAAAACACTTGTCATCGGAGCTGGCCTCACAGGATTAGGATTGCTCTGGAATAAATTCCTGCCCTTTAACAAGCCATTATGGACAAGCTCCTATGTTCTTTATTCGGCCGGACTGGCAATGGTTTGTCTCGGATTTATCTACTGGCTGGCCGACGTGGTAAAATTTCAGATTTGGGGCAGGTTCTTTCTGATCTTTGGCACTAACGCCCTCTTCTCCTTTTTCATAGCAGGTATATGGACAAAACTCCTGCTTTTCATAAAAATAACTTCAGGGGGTGAGAAAATGACCCTGTATTCTTTTTTATACGAAAAATTCTTCACAAAGGTTGCAGGAAATATGAACGGAAGCCTTCTCTTTGCAATAGTCCAGATGCTTCTAATTTGGAGTATTGGCTTATTTTTGTATAAAAAGAAAGTATTTATTAAACTCTGACCAGCAACCAGCAACCAGCAACCAGCAACCAGCAACCAGCAACCAGCAACCAGCAACAAGCAACAAGCAACAAGCAACAAGCAACAAGCAACCACTAACTATGAACGATCCTCAGATAATAAAGCTTATATCATCAGGCTACAGGGAACTTTTCGGGAACAGGGATATAGATATTGAGCCATTGCCGCGGTCGGGTTCTGACAGAAGATATTACAGGGTAAGGAGTGGAAATGGAAGTATCATAGCCGCATTTAACAATAATTTCGAAGAAAATGAGGCATTTATAGGTTTCACCAGGCATTTCAGGAGCAAATCCCTTCCGGTACCCGAGATTTTTGGTTATCTGCCCGAAAAATCAGTTTATTATCTTCAGGATCTTGGTGATGATAATCTTTATACATGGCTTCATAAGAAAACAGTAATATCCCCATTCGATGCGGAGAGCAATGAACTTTACAGGAAGATACTGGAGATATTAATTGCTTTCCAGACAAAAGGCATCGAGGGGTTGAATCTCGACCTTTGTTATCCTCACAGGAGTTTTGACAGGCAGTCGATGATGTGGGATATGAATTATTTCAAATACATGCTTCTCAAGCTTCTTGCTGTGCCCTTCAATGAACGGCGTCTTGAGCAGGATTTTAACACTCTTGCCGACTATCTGCTTGAGACAGGCCAGGATTATTTCCTTTACAGGGATTTTCAGACTGCAAATGTTATGGTAATAGGTGATGACCCGTGGTTTATAGATTACCAGGGCGGAAGGAAAGGAGCCCCTCAGTATGATGTGGCTTCGATGCTGTACGACGCCAAGATCCCGATGCAGGATAACGACAGGGAAAAACTGCTTGATCATTATATTGAATGTTTCTGCTCGGTGACGGGAGAGGACCGTCTCAAATTCAGGGGATACTATTCCGGATTCAGCATGATAAGGGTAATGCAGGCTCTCGGAGCTTTCGGTTTCAGGGGCTTGTATGAACAAAAGCCTACCTTCACTGAAAGCATTGTTCCCGGTGTCGTGCTTCTTAATAAAATAATCGACCAGGCCGAGAATCATATTAAACTTACAGAGCTTTACACAACAGTAAGGGCAATTCCTTCAACACCCATTTATGTGAAACTCTCAAAGAAAAAACGTTCCTGAACACTGCTGAAAAATGAAGGCAATGATTATGGCTGCCGGTAAAGGCACCAGACTGGGAAAAATCACCAAATCAGTACCTAAGGCCCTTGTAGAAATTAACGGAAAAAGCGTTCTGCAAAGAGCCGTTGAAAAATGCACCTTTCATGGATTCGATGACATAATAATAAATGTGCATCATTTTGCAGATCAGGTAATTGAGGAAGCTGAAAGACTTAACAGTCTTGGCTTTAAACTGACCATTTCCGATGAATCCGATAAGCTTCTTGAAACAGGCGGAGGTTTGTTCAAAGCGCGTCATTTCTTTAACAAATCACCATTTCTCCTTTACAATGCCGATATTATCACTGATCTCGATCTTGCACATCTGTTAAAGTATCATAACGAAAAAAAAGGAATTGCTACCCTTGCAGTCAGAAACAGGAAAGGAAACAGATATTTTCTTGCCGACGGAGAAGGGATCCTTTCAGGATGGTGCAACAAGGCCACCGGAGAAAGAATAATCAAAATTCCCCGTAATGACCTTTCAGAAGTGGCTTTTTCAGGGATTCATATAATCGACCCCGCGATCTTTAATTACATGGGAGAGGGAATTTATTCAATGACATCAGTGTACCTTGACCTCGCCGCTGAGCATAAGATATATACCTTCAGATGCGATGACGGTTACTGGTTCGACATCGGCACTCCTGAAAACCTTGAAAGTGCTCGCGACTTCCTAAAATGAAACATCTGTTTTCAGGGCCCCATTTATTATCCTCACATCACAGTTTCCAGAATGATTTTGAGAACAGGATGAAAATTGTATAGATCTCAAGCCTGCCTATTATCATCAGGAAAATGAAAATGACCTTGCTCATCCCCGGCATATGCGAATAATTGTACATTGGTCCTATTGATCCGAGCCCGGGACCAGTATTCCCGAGTGATGTTCCGACTGCACTAGCTGCTGTTACAGGATCCGTTCCAAGCATTACAATCACCACTGTGCCGGCAAGAAAAATAACAAGAAACAGAATGACAAATGAAATTATAGAAACATTCATCCTGTCAGTAAGAGGCTTGTTGTTAAGCTTAATCTGGGTAATGATGTTGGGATGGACAAGTTTCCTGAAAGCATTTTGTATGTTTTTCAAAATGACAAGATGTCTTACCATTTTAATTCCTCCTGTGGTCGATCCTGTACTGGCGCCTGCAAACAACAGCATGAAAATAAGTATGAGTCCGGCTGTTGGCCAGGTTAGGTAATCTACAGAAACATAACCGGTTGTAGTAATTATGGAGATGACCTGAAAAAATCCTTCCCTGAAGGCATTTTCAGGACTCATGGATGTGTTTGTCAATAAAATGCTTGTGGCTATGGCTCCAAAGAACAGGGTTGTTCCAAAGTAAAACCATAATTCGTCATTGTGTTTGACCTTCCTGAAATTAAGCTTTACAATGTAGTAGTAAACAACGAAGCTCACGCCCGACAGGAACATGAATATCATTATAATGTACTGACTGTATGCTGAATAACCTGAAATACTGTCGTTTTTAACTGAGAATCCGCCAGTGGCTACAGTCCCGAAAGTATGACAAATACTTTCAAAGAGATCCATTTCGCCAAGGTTAAGCAGGATAAT
Organism: Bacteroidales bacterium; assembly: GCA_012517605.1. Lineage (GTDB taxonomy): Bacteria > Bacteroidota > Bacteroidia > Bacteroidales > VadinHA17 > LD21. The sequence goes on along the minus strand of JAAYUS010000050.1, from coordinate 5,411 downwards.
CTCAATAATGGTAAGCCCGAGATAGGCATATAGCAGCCTTATCCCTACAGCTTTTGTTTTTGGATGAATTTTTTCTTTAAGGGACGATTCGAGGGGAAGCAACTGATTTGCAGTCATCCCGATACTTGGAAGGATAATTATAACCAGTACGATTATTCCGAGACCGCCGATCCAGTGTGTGAAACTCCTCCAGAATAATATTGACCTTGGCAATGACTCAACATCATTGAGAATGGAGGATCCGGTGGTTGTAAAACCTGAAGTGGATTCAAAGAAAGCATTTATAAATGATGGGATTGTCCCGCTGAAAATGTAAGGTAATGATCCTGCCAGCGACAGAATGATCCATCCCAGTGAAACTGACATAAATCCTTCCCTGTTTGTAATTGTTCGTTTTGCCGCCTTTTTTGAAATCAAATAAAATATCACAGAGGCAGAGACTGTTACTAAAGCCGACCAAAGAAAAGGATCGGCTGACTCATTGTATATTATTGCTGCGGGGAGGCAAAAGAGAAATGAGACCGCTTCGAGAAATAATATGGTGCTCAGAATATATACTATAACAAGCGGATTTATCAGCTTCATTTCTATGACCAGATTATTTTTCAAATATAAGCAGAATTAATATTCACCATTCTTCATGTCAGAATGATATCAAACATCTGAAAAGTTTTGAGATAGGTTTCCGGAGACTTTAAAAAGCCTTATATTTGGAAATCACAAAAAAATGTTTGTCGAAATGGGAAAAGTACTGGTAATAGGTGCCGGGGGTGTAAGCACAGTAGTGGTCCATAAAATGGCCTCACTCCCTGATGTTTTCACCGAGGTCCTTCTGGCAAGCCGTACAAAATCAAAATGTGACGCCATTGCCTCGAGGATAGGAAAGGATAATATAAAAACTGCTCAGATAGATGCTGATAATGTACCGGAGCTCAGAAAGCTTATAAACAGCTTCAAACCGGATCTGGTCGTTAACGTTGCCCTTCCTTATCAGGATCTTCATATTATGGATGCCTGCCTTGCCGAAGGAGTTTCTTATCTCGATACGGCAAACTACGAACCTCCTGAAGAAGCAAAATTCGAATACAGCTGGCAATGGGCGTACAGAGACAGATACAGGAATGCAGGCATCACTGCAATACTGGGATGCGGATTCGATCCCGGGGTGACTTCCATTTTTACTGCATATGCCGCAAAGCATCATTTTGACGAAATACATTATCTCGACATTGTTGACTGCAATGCAGGTGATCATGGTAAACCTTTTGCCACAAATTTCAATCCCGAAATAAATATCAGGGAAGTGACGCAGAAGGGAAAATACTTTGAGAATGGCGAATGGATATATACCTCGCCTCACGAGATACATAAGCCGTTGAACTATCCTGAGATCGGCCCCAAAGAGTCATATCTTATCTATCACGAGGAGCTTGAATCACTTGTAAAGAATTTTCCCACAATAAAGAGGGCTCGTTTCTGGATGACATTCGGACAGGAGTATCTTACACACCTTAGAGTGATTCAGAATATTGGCATGGCAGGTATTGAACCTGTAATGTTCGATGGACGCGAAATAGTACCTATAAAATTCCTCAAAGCTGTTCTTCCCGATCCTGGCGAACTTGGCGAAAACTATAAAGGCCAGACAAGTATCGGATGCCGCATCAGGGGCATTAAGGACGGAAAGGAGAAGACATATTACATCTATAATAATTGCAGCCACGAGGCTGCCTATAAAGAAACCGGCGCTCAGGGTGTTAGTTATACGACCGGTGTTCCTGCTGCAATAGGAGCTATGCTTTATCTTAAAGGAATATGGAAAAAGCCCGGGGTGTTCAATGTTGAGGAATTTAATCCGGATCCTTTTATGGAGCAGCTCAACAAGCTTGGTTTGCCGTGGGTCGAACTTCATGATGTGGATCTGGAACTATAATCTTTTACAGGAAATACCTAAATGCCAATAGATTATAACCAGGTTCCTTCTCCCTGCTATGTCATTGATGAAGAAAGGTTCAGGGATAACCTCCGGCTTATACGGCAGGTTTCATCAGAGTCAGGCGCCGAGATAATCCTTGCCTTCAAGGGATTTGCAATGTGGGGAGTGTTTCCGATTCTCAGGGAATACATAAGTGGGGCTTCAGCCAGTTCACTGAACGAAGCAAGACTCTGTTTCGAGGAAATTGGAAGCCCTGCCCATACCTATTCTCCTGTATACAGGGAAAGTGAATTCAGGCAAATCATGCAGTTAAGTTCACATATCACCTTTAATTCACTGGCTCAATACGAAAAGTACTCAAAAATTGTTGGAGATAGCAAACGGAAGGTCTCGATGGGAGTAAGGATAAACCCTGAATTTTCGGAGATCGGACATGATATCTACAATCCATGCTCCCCCGGATCGAGGCTTGGAATAACTGCTGCCGACCTGCTGTCTCACGGCCTCCCCGAAGATATTGAGGGTTTGCATTTTCATGTCCTTTTCGAATCTGATTCATATGCTCTTGAAAAGGTTCTTGGGGTTGTTGAGGAAAAGTTTGGAGTTTTTTTCCCAAGACTTAAATGGATAAACATGGGCGGCGGCCACCTTATGACCCGCAAGGGATACAATACTTCTCATCTGATTAAAATTCTGAAGGAATTCAGGCAAAGAACCGGCCTTCATGTAATTCTTGAACCCGGAAGTGCATTTGCCTGGGAAACAGGTGAACTTGTCGCCACTGTCGAGGATGTTGTAATTAACCAGGGAATAAGAACAGCCATCCTGGATGTCTCATTCACTGCCCATATGCCTGATTGTCTGGAGATGCCCTATAAACCAAAGATCCTTGGCGCAACTGATGCCGGAGAAGGAAGTCCTGGCTACCGCCTTGGTGGCAATTCATGCCTGTCAGGTGATTTCATGGGCGAATGGTCATTCGGGAGAGAACTCAAAACCGGAGACAGAGTTGTCTTTCTCGATATGATCCATTATACAATGGTTAAGACAACAACATTCAACGGAGTTCAGCATCCTTCAATAGGAATATGGACGGCAGACAATAAATTCAGACTTCTGAAGGAATTCGGATATGAAGATTATAAGGAAAGGTTGTCATGATCAATGGTCACCTTTCTATCACACCCGAACCTATAAGTTCATCACCTGAGTACCATGCGGCAAACTGGCCTGGCGCAATGCTTCTCTGGAGCTTGTTGAAAACTATATAAAGTCCTTTGCTTTTTCTGTAAAGTCTGGCTTTCTGAAGGGGCTGGCGGTACCTGATCCTTACTTCATAATCCCTGACTTCATTCTGTTGCATTTCAAGATCTTTTCTGATCCAGTGGATCTCATCATCCCTTATGAAAAGACCTTTTCTGTATAACCCGGGATGTGATTGTCCTTCACCGACATAAAGAATATTCTTTTCAATATCGGTGCCGATGACGAACAATGGTTCCCTGTATCCCCCTATGTTTATTCCCTTCCTTTGTCCCATAGTATAGAAATGGGCGCCGTTGTGCTCTCCGATTATTCTGCCATAGGATTTACTGAAATTGTATGGTTCAGAGGCCTCGATAAGTTCATTTTCATCAACATTGTCATCCATGCATCCCATGTGCCATTCTGCATGATCAAATGACGGGGGAATCTCTACGACAGGACCTTTCTTCGCTTTCAGCTTCTGCTGCAGGAATGTCGGCAGATGCACTTTCCCGACAAAGCAGATACCCTGAGAATCTTTCCTGTGGGCTGTTGCAAGTCCCAGCTTTTCAGCAATGGCCCTGACCTCCGGTTTTGTAAGGCCTCCGACAGGGAAAAGAGCATAGGCAAGTTGTTCCTGGCTGACCTGGCATAAAAAATAGCTCTGGTCCTTGTTGATGTCCTTTCCTGCCAGCAGCCGGTAAATTGTCACATCACCCTCTGAGATCGATTCTTTCCTGCAATAGTGGCCTGTTGCAACAAAATCTCCGCCAAGCTTTTTTGCTTCTTCTGCAAAAGAATCGAATTTGATCTCCCTGTTGCAAAGAACATCGGGATTCGGTGTCCGGCCTTTTTCATATTCCGAGAACATATAATCGACAACTCTTTTCCTGTAGGGTCCGCTCAGGTCAACTGAATGGAACGGTATTTGAAGCTTCCTGGCAACCATTTCAGCGAACATAATGTCATCCTCCCAGTGACATTCACCCTGAAGAAGACCTGTCGTGTCGTGCCAGTTCTTCATGAAAAGTCCAGTAACTTCGTATCCGCTTTCTTTTAAAAGCCATGCGGCAACACTCGAGTCAACTCCTCCGGATAATCCGACTACTACCTTCTTTTTCACGGCGCAAAGTTAATTAAAATGGCTAACTTTACCCACCTATGGGCGAAGGAACATTGACTATCTACAGCGCTTCGGCTGGTTCTGGCAAGACCCATAAGCTTGCCGGGATCTATCTTGAAAAACTATTCAGGTCGCGCCTGCATTACAGGAGAATTCTTGCGGTGACATTCACCCACAAGGCTACCGCGGAAATGAAAAGCCGAATACTCGATGAGTTGCACAGGCTCGCCAGCGGGCAGGGATCAAAATACCTCGGTGACCTGACAAAGGCAACAGGCAAAAACGAGAGCCTTATCCGGTCCGAAGCCGGCAACATTCTTTATTCGATACTTCACGATTATTCAAGATTCTCAGTAAGTACTATCGACAGCTTTTACCAGAAGATCATCCGGGCATTCGCACGTGATATCGGACTCCATTCGGGATTCAGCATCGAAATTGACCATGCAAGGATACTGTCATCGGCAATAAGCAATGTAATCGGGTCGGCCGACTCTGATCAGCTTGTCAGAAACTGGCTTACTATGTTTGCCAGGACAAATATTGATGAGGGTAAAAGCTGGGATCTGAAAAAAAGCATCACAGGATTGTCGGGAGAGTTATTCAATGAGAAATTCAGGCTCCTTCCGGAGGAAGAGAAGAAAAAGATCGGCAACAAGGAATTTCTTGTTTCCTATATCAGGGATATCAGGGAAATAAGATCAGAATTCCGCCGGAAAATGAAAGATTATGGCTTGGAATGCCTGGCATATTTCGAAAGATTCAGTCTTACTGATGATATGTTTTTTCAGAAGGGCAGGGGGGTGCCTGCTTTTGTAAGGTCAGCCGCAGGCGGCATCACAAGACCTCCCAACAGCTATGCGAGGGCGGTTAATGAAAACCCATCCAGATGGTCATCAGGAGCACAGCATTCTGCTTTGGGCGAGGCTTTGAAAGCCGGACTTGAAAAAACAGTGAAGGAAGCTCTGAAATTCTACGATGACAATATTGTCTTTTACAATTCTGCAGAACAGATACTTTCAAACATTTACATCCTGGGAATCCTGTCAGACGTTCTTTATCACGTGCATCTTATCACCAGGGACGAAAACACTTTCCTGTTATCAG
>JAAYUS010000049.1 GCA_012517605.1 Bacteroidales bacterium | reverse complement strand
TGGGCATTCTCACCTGAAAGGCTTAAACCAACAGCCGATATGGAGCTGGCAATGGGCCTGAACAGGTTCGTAATCCACACATCAGTCCACCAGCCTGTTAACGACAAGATCCCTGGTCTGGGGCTTGGTCCTTTCGGGCAGTGGTTCACCCGTCATGAGACCTGGGCCGAACAGGCATTACCCTGGACAACCTATCTTGCTCGCAGCTCATACATGCTCCAGCAGGGTAAATTTGTCGCAGATATTGCTTATTATTACGGTGAGGACAACAACATAACAGCTCTTTTCGGAGACAAACTGCCTGACATACCTGACGGTTACAATTATGATTTTGTAAACTCAGATGCCCTTCTCAAACTTCTTTCATTCAAAAACGGGGAAATTGTTACTCCCTCGGGGATGACCTATAAAATACTGGTGCTCGACAAAAACAGCATTTATATGCCTCTGCCGGTCCTCAGAAAGATAGCAGACCTGGTCGAAGCCGGAGCAATCGTCCTGGGACAAAAACCTGTGTCGTCACCCAGTAACAGCGATGATCCTGACCAGTTTAAGGAACTCGCTGACAAACTATGGGCATCAGAAAACGGAGTTACATCCTCCGGTAAAGGGAAAGTTTACTCCGGAAAGAATTTAAAGGATGTTCTCAGCGAACTAAAGATTGAACCTGATTTTCAATATTCGGGACCTGATCCTGATACCCGGCTTTTATTTGTACACCGCTCATTTCCAGGGACTGATATATACTGGGTAAACAACAGAAAGCCGGAATATGAGAAAGTTGATGTAATATTCAGGGTTGAAGGCCGGGAGGCTGAAATATGGCATCCCGAGACCGGGAAAATTGAACAGGCCTCATTTGAAATTTCAAACGGACTGACAAAAGTACCTCTCAGCCTTGTTCCGGATGATGCAGTATTTGTTGTTTTCAGGAAGAGAACCTCTGAAAAGTCAAGGATAATCCATCAGCCTGTGGAGACTGTTCTTTCCGAAATAACAGGGCCATGGGATCTTACCTTTCAGGCCGGAAGGGGAGCTCCCGACAAAATTACTCTCGACTCGCTGTCGGAATGGAATGTAAATCCTGATCCTGGCGTAAAATACTTTTCAGGAACCTGCACATATTCAAAGAACATTGATGTGCCGCAAGACTGGCTCGATAATGGTAAATGCATTTGGCTCGACCTTGGAAATGTGAAAAATCTTGCTGAAGTCATCGTTAACGGGAAATCCATTGGTATAATCTGGAAAACTCCTTTCCGGATCGAACTTACGGGGAGACTTAGAGCAGGGTCAAATGACCTTGAAATTAAAGTTACAAACCTTTGGGTAAACCGCCTTATCGGAGACCAGCAGCCCGGAGCCGATAAGAAATATACATATACAACAATGGCATTTTACCAGGCTGATTCACCTCTGTTACCATCAGGTCTTCTCGGTCCGGTAAAAATCTTGAACTTATCAGGTATTTGAACGCTTCAGCAAATTTCAAAAAGTAAAAATGGAAATGAAATCCCCATTCAAAAAAGTGAAGATACTTTTTCTCTCCCTGCTGATCGCATTTTCATTGGAACCGGTATTTTGCAATTCCATCAAAGATGCCTCACAATCTGCAATTGTCTATACAATCTCAATGGAAAACCCGAATAACCATTATTTCCATATATCAATGGTATACTCAGGTATTAAGGATGAGGAAACCGAACTGAAAATGCCTGTCTGGACCCCGGGTTATTATATGATAATGGATTATCCTAAAAACGTGTTGAATTTCAGGGTGACAGATGCTTCGGGGAAAGATCTGCCGTGGAAGAAAACGGAAAAAAACAAATGGAAAATTAATACAGCGGGAATCAGAACAATCAATGTAAGCTATGATGTTTATGCTTTCAGGGTCTCAGTTGCAGATTCATTCCTTGATGACGGAAGGGGTTTTATCTCACCCACAGGGATCTATATGTACCCTGCCGGGCATAAAGATCATCCTGTTACTGTTTCAATAAAACCTTATGAAAAATTCAGGGAAGTCTCAACAGGTCTCGATCCTGTACCAGGGAAAGAATATACATATTATGCTCCCGACTTTGATGTGCTCTATGACTGTCCGATCCTTGCCGGAAATCAGGAAATCCTGAAATTTGAATCAGGCGGCATTCCCTATACAATTGCAGCTGAAAACCTTGGCAGCCTCGACAGAACAGAACTGATAAACGATTTCCGCAGAATTGTTGAAACAGCAACTTCGATAGTAGGCGAAATTCCATACCGGCATTATACCTTCATTATGATGAACAATGGCATGGGGGGCCTCGAACATACGAATTCAATGGCCGTTTTCACAAACCGCCTTAACTCAGAATCAGGCAGGATCGGGAACGGATGGCTGTCATTTATTGCCCACGAGTTTTTCCATCTTTACAATGTAAAGACTATCAGGCCAATTGATCTCGGACCCTTCGACTATGACAAAGAAAACTACACAACAATGCTATGGTTCTCGGAAGGAGTTACTTCATATTATGAAAACCTGATACTTAACAGGGCAGGATTTTTTACAAGAGAAGATGTTATGAAGGAAATGACTTCATCCATTTCGGCCTACGAAAATATTCCGGGCCATCATTTTCAGTCAGTTGCCGCTTCGAGCTTTGATTCTTGGATGTTTTTCCTCAACAGGTCTGAAAATACCGCAAATACTACAATATCCTATTACGACAAGGGATGTGCCTTGGGAATGCTCCTCGATCTGAGGATACGATATGAATCAGGCAGCAAAAAATCGCTAGATGATGTAATGAGAACTCTTTACACAACATATTACAAAGGGAAAAAGAGAGGATTTACTGATAAGGAATTCCGCGACGTATGCGAAAAAACAGCCGGCGCTTCATTAAGCGAGATCTTTGACAGCTATATCCCCACAACAGCGGAAATCGATTATAAAAAATACCTGGGCTATGCAGGTCTTTCAATTGATACTGACCCTGTGGAGACAGACGGATATTGGATAGGAGCAGAGGTGCGCCAGAACGGGGATGATCTGGTCATTACAAGAGTCGAATGGGATTCTCCGGCATGGAAGGCAGGCCTCAGCGCCCAGGATATCATTACTGAAATAGACGGCCGGAAGGCGTCACAGAATCTGTTTAAGGAAGTTCTGGAAAAATATATTCCCGGAAATAAGATATTTTTCAAAACCAATCACCGGGATATAATAAATGAGAACGGGATAACTCCTGTGAAAAAGTTAACAAGAAGTTTTGCAATAAGGCCGTCATCAGGTATAACACCTGTTCAGGAAGCAGTTCTTAACTCATGGCTTAAATGATATTTTGGAAAAAATCTGAAGCTTGATTTTATGACTTTGTTTCACAATGCAATTGTCAGAAGGCCAGGCCGTTCGGTCGTCAATGGCCTGTCAACATCGTATTCCGGATTCCCTGATTATGAGGAATGCCTCCGTCAGCACTCGGAATATATAGCAAGACTCGTCGAATGCGGGCTTGCAGTAAGGATTATCGATCCGGATGAAGAATTTCCCGATTCTGTATTTATTGAAGATGTCGCACTCTGCACTTCCAGATGCGCTGTGATAACAAATCCCGGAGCACCTTCGAGGAAGGGTGAAATAGCAGGAATGAAGAACATCCTTGAAGAGTATTTCGAAAATATTGAATTCATTTATGATCCGGGAACTCTTGAAGCCGGCGATATTATGATGGCCGGGGATCACTTCTTCATAGGGATCTCGGAGCGGACAAACCATAATGGAGCCGTTCAGCTGATAAGGATACTTCAAAAATATGGCTTCACGGGATCCCTTGTCCCCTTGTCAGGCTTTCTTCACCTGAAATCCGGGGCATCATACCTTGAGAACAATGTTATTCTTGTAACAGAAGAACTTGCAGGCATAAAGGAATTTGAATCCTACAGGAGAATAATTGTTCCATATAATGAACGGTATGCGGCAAATTCATTATGGCTGAACGGAACAGTCATTGTCCCTGATGGCTTTCCGGAAACAAAAAGGCTTATTGAAGAAACCGGCTGTGATACAACCGTGACAGATGTTTCGGAATTTAAAAAACTCGACGGAGGACTAAGCTGTCTTTCCTTAAGGTTCTAGTTCTTGTTGTTGCCTTCTCTGGTTCTTTTTCTCTGCTGTAAACCCTTTATGACAAGATATGCGATAAAGATTATTCCTACACCAATCAGTATATCATCGAGGTAAGGGAAGATCTTGTCTTTAAGATCATAAATGAAGTATCCTATAAGTGCAAGAATAATATTCCAGATGCCGGCTCCTGCAAGGGTATAGAGGATAAAATCCTTCATATTCATATTTGCCAGTCCGGCCGGAAGGGAGATAAGCTGGCGTACAGCAGGTACAAGCCGGCCGATGAAAGTTGAGGCTTTGCCATGCTTTACAAAATATTTCTCTGCGTTTTCGACTTTTTCCTGCGAAAGGAGAAGAAGCCTGCCCAGTGGTGACCCGGAAAATTTATATACAAGAGGCCGTCCAAGGTATTTGGCGAAATAATAATTGAGGCAAGCTCCGATCAAAGCGCCTGCCGTCCCGGCCAGAACAACAAGGAAAACATTCAGATCGCCCTGGGCAGCCTTATATGCTGCAAATGGAATTACGACTTCCGACGGGAAAGGAATGAAAGAGCTTTCAATCGCCATAAGCAGCATTACAGTGAAATAATTCAGATTGGTCATGTACCAGTCAACAACCGTATTAATTAGCTCCATTTCAAAATTTTAATAATAAAACCCCAGCAATTATAAATAAAACGAAGGCAGGCTGTAATAAATTTCAGATCAGCAAAAATAACACAATCATTGGTTCTTTGGAGTGTCCTTCCCCCTGAATGCCCTGATCCAGGCAGGAACAGCATTGAATACAATTATGAAGACCGAAATTATAATTGAAACAGTAAGAGCCAGGTTTATAATTCCGGGAACCCTAGTCTGTACAGAATCAAGCTGAGGAAGATAAATATTTCTGATATTCAGCATTGCTGCCGTAAGTGTGGTAACCCCTACAAACAACATTGGCAATATTGTTATCCATGCGTATTTTACCCTGCCCCTGTTTATAATGAAAGATGTGCCAATTGCCAGTGCTACAGTTGCCAGCAGCTGGTTTGCCGATCCGAACATCGGCCAAATCGTTGCTACGGTACCTGTATAAATGAAATAACCCCATGCAAAAACAATTATTGCGCTTGTAATAAGATTTCCGGGCAGCCAGTCAGTTCTCTGAAAGGGTTTATAAACTTTACCGAAAGTTTCCTGAAGGACAAATCTGCCAATCCTTGTCCCGGCATCTATGGTGGTCAGAATGAACAAGGCCTCAAACATTATTGCAAAATGATACCAGTACGACATCAGGTGGGCCATCCCCGGGATGGATGAAAAGATATATGCCATTCCGACTCCGAGGGAGACTGCCCCGCCGGTACGCCCTGCGATTTTTTCCCCTACGCTCGCAGAAAGCTGGTCGAGATTCGATTCAGTGAAACCCATTTCATGAAGCCTGGGCAGGACTGCCTGAATTTTATCAACTGGCACATTAATCTGGAAATAATCGAGAGGCAGAAGGCTTGTGGCGGCAATAAGGGCCATGATGCTGACGGCGCCTTCTGTAAGCATCGCCCCTACTGCTATGGGCTTAATATGCGATTCCTTCATAATCATCTTGGGTGTGGTACCCGAGCTGACAAGGGAATGAAATCCGGAAATGGCTCCGCAAGCAATTGTTATGAAAAGATATGGAAATAACTTCCCGGGAATTATCGGCCCACCTCCTTTACCATATTCGGTAAATGCCGGCATCTTTATTTCAGGTGCAACAATGATAAGGCCTATTGCCAGAAGTGCAATCACCGTTATTTTCATTATCGAACTGAGGTAATCGCGCGGAGAAAGCAGAAGCCATACAGGGAGAACAGAAGCAAGAAATCCGTAAACCGCTATTAATATTGTAAGCGATTTATGATCGAAGGTGAACCACCCGGAAAATCTCGAATCCGGAACATACCTGCCGGCTATGACAACTGCGATCAGCATAAGCACTCCAAACAATGTCGCTTCTAAAGTCTTTCCCTTTCTTATCCTGAACATCCAGATGCCCATGAGAATTGCAATAGGGATGGTGGATGCTATTGTGAATGTCCCCCACGAACTTTCCGAAAGTGCATTTACAACAACCAGGCCCAGTCCGGCCAGAGCAACCACTATGATCAGTATTATTGCAAAAGATGTTGTCGCCCCGCTTACTTTACCTATTTCTGCCTTTGCTATTGCTGCAAGCGATTTTGCATCGTGCTGGACAGAGGCTGTCAGGATTATGAAATCATGGACAGCACCAGCCATAACCGAGCCTATAAGCATCCACAGAAATCCGGGCATAAACCCGAACTGTGCTGCCAGAACCGGTCCGACAAGAGGCCCTGCTCCGGCTATTGCTGCAAAATGATGCCCGAACAATACCCAAAGGTTCATCGGGTAATAATTCTGCCCGTCATACAACCTGTAAGCCGGGGTCCGGGCCAAATCATTAATGACCGCAGCTTTTGCCGCAACGAAGCTGAAATAAAATCTGTAAGCCAGGACAAATATCACTATAGTCCCGATTACCACTGGCATCGCATTCATACAGTCTTCTTTCAGATATTTGTGAGGCTGAAGATAATAATTTCAGCATTCACCGGCAATTGAATTTATCATATCCTGCTTATCCTTGCGGGAAGAGCCTGGTCAATTATTATTGGAACCTTTTCCACTATGGTAATCGTTGAATCGAGCTGAAGAGCTTTAATATCACTCAGGCTTAATCTGGATGTGAGTTTATTCAAAGCTATTACAAAGCTTTCCCAGTTTGAAAGCTTATAATCGCGGATCATAATCCTTTCAATGAGTATAAACTGAAATTCTCCCGGGAAGCCGTGATTTCTGAGAGACATATAACCGCTTTCAGGTATGAGTTCTCCGGCTTTTATCATATCCTCCACAGCCTCCCTGAAATAAAGGTTTATTTTAGGCTCCACCTTGAAACCAATATGAAAATCGAGCCTGATTAGAATCCTGGGGATTATCTGTTCAACCTCATACTCAAAACGAACAGGATCATCTACCCTGTCGACGTGGACCAGCCAGTATGTCTTCGCCCTTTTGGGTTGTTTCTGGAATATTGAATAGAGCACTTTCGACTCAACCTCCCCCCTGTTGTTGGCCTTTATTATGTAAACAAGGTTTGTGGATGCCAGAGGTACCGACTTGTCTTCGCTAAGATCCTTTATGAGAGGAAGATAATCAGCAATTTTCGAGAATGAAATATGACGGTTCCTTATCTTTCTTGCAAAATACCAGCTCAACATTACAAGAAAATAGAGAGATGCCAGAAGCAGCGTAAACCATCCGCCGTACATGAATTTGTGAAGGTTTGCAATTAAAAATGCTCCTTCAATAGTAAGAAAAACCACCAGAATGGTAAAAGGATAGACCCTGCCGGGAGCTTTCTGGAAAAGATAATATGACAAAAGAAGGGTTGTCATTATCATAGTTATTGTGATGGCCAGCCCATAGGCAGCTTCCATGTTCGAGGAGCTTTTGAAGGCGATGACAACAAGACTGCATGTTATCCAGAGAAACCAGTTTACAAAAGGGATATAAACCTGTCCCTTGACATTGGTGGGATACAGAATTCTTATTTTAGGCCAGAAATTAAGGGAGACTGCTTCACTTAAAAGCGTAAATGACCCTGTTATTAGCGCCTGACTGGCAATAATGGCTGCTGCCGTTGATATAAGGATACCTGGCAGGAGGAACCATGAGGGCATTATCGAGAAAAATGGATTGAAATGGTCTCCGCTGATCTTGTTCATCATCAGCCATGCCCCCTGTCCGAAATAATTTAACAGCAATGTGGTCTTAACGAATATCCACGATATCCTTATGTTTTTTCTTCCGCAATGGCCCAGATCAGAGTAAAGCGCTTCTGCACCAGTTGTACAAAGGAATACTGCTCCGAGAAGTATGAATCCCCCAGGATATTCAGTAAGGAATCGTAAGGCATACATTGGGTTTACTGCGGCAAGAATTTCAGGATGCCGGGCAACCTGAACAAATCCTGTTATTCCAAGCATCAGGAACCAAATGACCATTATCGGCCCAAAGGAACCTCCCACAACCCTGGTCCCGAACTGCTGAATGAAAAACAATCCGGCAAAAATCAGGAGCACAATTGGAATAACAGGGATCCCGGGATTTAAAAGCCTTAAGCCCTCAATCGATGATGTTACTGTTATGGAGGGAGTTATCACTCCATCAGCAAGAAGTGCCGATCCCCCGATCATTGTGAGTATTGCAGCCCATGATGATTTCTTCCTCATGAGGGCAAAAAGTGCATAAATTCCCCCTTCGCCTTTATTGTCGGCTTTCAGGGTTATCAAAACATATTTTATTGTCGTCTGAAGTGTAAGTGTCCAGAAAACGCATGAAAGGGAACCATAAACAAGAAGATCATTGAAATTGGCGGCACCTCCCAGTGCAATGGCTTTCATTGTGTAAAGAGGGCTTGTCCCCAGGTCTCCGTAAACAATACCTAGTGTTACGATCAATCCACCAAGCGAAAGCCTGTTTATATCAGAATGGTGCTTTCCGCTTTCCATTACATTCTGTTATTTGCTGGCTCCATACGCTTTATCCTCTGATGTGCAGGCTGCTCAATCAGAATCGGTACCTGTTCAATGACAGTATTTGTTGCATCAAGCTGAAATGATACTATATCTGTTATATTCAGTTTGCCCGCCAGATTATGCAGTGTAAGAATGAAATTCTCGATATTGCTCAGCTTGAAATCACGGGGCATTATCCTTTCAATAAGAATGAATTTGAAATCGGCCGGGACATTGTACTTTTTCAGAGAATCATAACCGCTCTCCAGTTTTATCTCGCCCGAGCCGGTTAGGTCCTCGATCACTTCCCTGAAATAAAGGTTTATCTTGGGTTCTACCTTGAAACCTATATGAAAATCAATTCTGATGAGAATATCAGGAATGATCTGTGTTACCTGATAATTGAACTGATTCGGATCATTTACCCTGTCGACATGGATCAGCCAGTATTTGTCTGCCCTCTTAGGCTGCTTCTGGAAAATTGAATAAATGACTTTCGATTCAACCTGGTCTTTTCTGTTTGCCCTGATTATATAAACAAGGTTGGTGGCTGTTTTTGGGACCGATTCATCTTTTGCCAGATCCCTGAAAAGATCTGTATACTTGTTAAGATTTGCAAACGTTATATACCTGTTCTTGATCTTCCTTCCGAAGTACCAGCCGAACATCACAAGAAAATATACTGAAGCGAGCAGAAGTGTTACCCATCCCCCGTTTTGAAATTTATGCAGGTTGGCAGTAAGAAAGCTTCCTTCAATTGTAAGGTATACAAGGAACATAAGTATTATTATCCTGTGGTTCACCCCTTTCTGGAAAAGATAATACGAAAGGAGCAAAGTCGTCATTATTTCCGTTATGGTAATAGCCAGACCATAGGCAGCTCCCATATTATCAGATTTCTGGAATGAAGCAACGACAAGTGTGCATGCAAACCAGAGCACCCAGTTAACGAAGGGAATATAAACCTGCCCTCTTACCCAGGTTGGATGCAATACCCTCACCCTTGGCCAGAAGTTCAGCGAAACAGCTTCACTTATAAGTGTAAAGGATCCGCTTATAATAGCCTGGCTTGCAATAATTGCTGCCGCTGTAGCCAGAATGATCCCTGGAAGCAAAAACCATCCCGGCATAATCTCAAAAAACGGATTCACATCCGTTCCCTTATTATAATTCAGGATCAGCCACGCCCCCTGCCCGAAATAATTAATTAAAAGACAAAGTTTCACATAAATCCATGAAACCCTTATGTTAGCCCTGCCGCAATGACCAAGGTCGGCATACAGTGCTTCAGCACCGGTGGTACATAGGAAAACAGCACCCAAAAGGATAAATCCGCCAGGGTATTCGGTAAGGAATTTAAAAGCATAAACCGGATTTACAGCTTCCAGGATAAAGGGATGAGCAAGAATCTGTGAGATGCCCAGCGTGCCGAGAGTGGTGAACCAAATCAGCATTATCGGCCCGAATGAGCTTCCGATAAAGTTTGTCCCGAATTGTTGTATGAAAAAAAGAGCAGCAATTATGAACAAAACTATAGGTACGACAGGAATATTCGAATTAAAAAGCTTAAGTCCCTCAACAGCAGAAGTAACTGTTATCGAAGGCGTAATGACTCCATCGGCAAGAAGTGCAGCTCCGCCTATCATTGTAAGCACCGCAGCCCATGTTGATTTTCGCTTCATCAGGGCGAAAAGGGCAAAGATCCCTCCTTCCCCATTATTGTCGGCCCTGAGAACTATTGTGATGTACTTTATGGTTGTCGATAAGGTAAGGGTCCAGAATATGCATGACAGACCTCCGTAAATAAGAAGCTCATTGAATTCTCTTCCTCCTATCAATATGGCGCGCATTGTATAAAGGGGGCTCGTTCCGAGATCCCCGAATACAATTCCCATTGTAACGATTACGCCTGCAAGTGATAGATTTTTAATATCCCGGTAATTCCGCGATTTTGCCATAAAATGACTTTAAAATAAGTCGGTGTAGGTCCAGGCCGGCAAATTTAATAATTATTAATTTTGCTAATTCTTCAAATGGAAATATTTTATGTTCAGAAAGATATACATTTTGCTCCTTTTTGCAGCTCTTTCTCCGGCTGCAAATACCCAGGAAAACGAATTGACCGGCTCGAAGATTTCCCTCCTTTTCATAGGCGACATTATGGGCCATGATGAACAGATCTGGTCGGCCGAAGACCGGGTTACACATACCTACAGCTATGATGACGTTTTCCAATATGTTAAAAATGAAATATCAGAAGCCGATCTTTCCTTCGCCAATTTTGAGGTTACCCTGGCAGGTCCTCCGTACAAGGGATATCCTGCGTTCAGCTCTCCAGCTGCACTGGCTGATGCCTGCAAAAATGCCGGAATCGATTTCCTGGTGACAGCTAACAATCATTCAGCCGACAGGGGAAAAAAAGGAATTCTGTCAACTATTGACAGGCTCGACAGCCTTGGCATTCCTCATACGGGAACCTTTAAGGATCAGGTAGCAAGGGATTCACTTTATCCTCCTGTTATCGAAAGGAACGGATTCAGACTGGCCCTGCTGAATTATACATATGGCACAAATGGCATTGCAGTCCAGCCTCCGGCTATTGTGAACATGCTGGAAAAGAACACAATAACCGCTGATATTGAAAGAGCAAAACAAAAAAAACCTGATGCCGTCATACTTTTTCTTCACTGGGGGATTGAATATGATACTGTGCCCGGGAAAACACAAACTGATCTTGCTGATTATTTCTTCAGTCTCGGTGTCGACCTGATAATCGGATCCCACCCGCATGTAATACAAAGGATGGAATGGAAAAGGAATGAACATACAATGAAAGACGGTATTGTCGTCTATTCGCTTGGTAATTTTGTTTCGAACCAGAGACGACTGCATACAGACGGAGGCACTATGGTAAGGATTGACCTTGCGAAAAGCGCCGATAAAGTAAATATATCCAACGCAGGATTTTATCTTACATGGGTTTATACCCCGATTGAGAACTATAGAAAGAAATTCTATATACTCCCGTGCCGGGAGTTCGAAACAAAGCCCGGATTCTTTGCCAGACCGTCAGATTACGAGAAGATGAAACTTTTCATAAAAAACTCGAGAGATTTACTTTACAACCAGAATATCGGTGTGAACGAGTTTATTTTTTCAGATGGAAATTTGCTCAATTGAAAATATATCTTATACTTGCAGATGGAACAGGCCCTCAAACCAAATACAGATGATCGTCCATGGATAATTCAATGATATTATTGTCAGTAACTGCTGTCTCACTGGGTTTTTTACATACATTGCTGGGGCCCGATCATTATCTGCCTTTCATTGTGCTCAGTGAAGCAAGAAAATGGACAGTGAAAAAAACAATGCTCATTACTTTCTTTTGCGGCCTGGGACATGTTGGCAGCTCGGTAATTCTCGGAATCGCTGGCATCCTTGTCGGCGTTTCAGTCAATAAACTGGTCAGCGTTGAATCATTCAGGGGAAACATTGCAGGATGGCTCTTCATAGCTTTCGGTCTTGTCTATATGATTATCAGCCTGAGAAACCTTTTCAGGAAAAGACCCCACAGCCATTCGCATTATCATCTGGGCGGGCAGAAGCATGTACACGAGCATACTCATTTTGAAGAACATACCCACGTTCATGAGACTGATCCCGTTAAAACAACACCTTGGATCCTGTTTCTCATTTTTGTTTTCGGCCCCTGCGAACCCCTGATCCCCATCCTGATGTACCCTGCTGCCGAAAATAACATTGCCGGATCAGTGGTAGTCTCGGTGCTCTTCTCCATTGTAACAATTGCAACAATGATGGGCATCGTGCTTGCATTCAAGCTGGGACTGAGCAGGATCAACCTGAAGCCTGTCGAAAAATACAGCAACCTGATTGCCGGAAGCATGATCCTTTTATCAGGAATTGCTATTCAGTTTCTTGGCCTTTGATATTTTACCCGCACCATGTTTTTATTGAACAGTATATTGGCTTTTAATTATTAGCTTTGCAGAAATAATTGTCGACCGATGAGTTACGACTACAATACCCAGAGAAAAAGAATGGCATTGCCGGAATACGGAAGGAATGTCCAGAAGATGGTTGATCATATAAAAACCATTGAAGACAGGGAAGAAAGAAACCGTGCTGCAAAGACTATAATACAGATAATGGGCAATCTCAACCCCCAGATCAGGGATATTGGAGACTTTAAGCATAAACTGTGGGATCACCTTTCAATAATTGCTGATTTCAATCTTGATATTGACTCCCCTTTCCCGCCGCCTGAACCTGACAAGCTTGTAGAAAGACCAAATGAGATCCCATACAAACAGGGCGACATAAGATTTCTTCATTATGGCAGGATCATAGAGATGATGATCGATGCTGCTTCTGAAATGAAGGATGGTGAGGAGAAGGAATACCTTACAAGCCTGATCCTTAATCAGATGAAAAAATCATATGTAACTTGGAACAGAAGCCAGGTAAGCGATGATGTAATAATTGGTGACATGAAATTACTTTCAGGCGGCAGACTAAAAATGACTGACGGCGTTAAGATCCTGGAAGTCAAGGAGCTTGTACCTCCTGTTAAGAAAAAGCCCCAGCAGGGTAAACCCCATGGCAAACAGATGAACAAACAGTTCAACAAGAAAAAGGGACATATCCGTCATTAATGGCCAGTTTTATTGTCAATGGCGGCAAACCTCTTAAGGGTGAAATAATCCCCCAGGGAGCAAAGAATGAAGCTCTTCAGATTATCTGCGCCACCCTCCTGACCCCTGAGAAAGTCACAATAAGGAACATCCCCGACATAAGCGATGTAAACAAGCTCATAGAACTTATTGGCTGTCTGGGAGTTAAAATATCCCGTGAAGCTGATTCTGCAATAAGTTTCGAAGCTATAAACATCGACCTCAATTATCTTCTTACCCAGGAATTCCGTATACAGAGTGCAAGCCTCAGGGGATCAATAATGATTGTGGGTCCTCTCCTGGCAAGATTTGGCAAAGCATTCATCCCAAAACCAGGCGGAGACAAAATAGGCCGCCGACGGGTCGATACACATTTCACGGGCTTCCAGAAGCTGGGTGCAAAATTTGAATTTGACACTACTGATCCCTTCTATAAAGTTGAGGCACCTTCGCTTTCAGGCGCATATATCCATCTCGACGAAGCTTCCGTTACCGGGACAGCCAACATAATCATGGCCGCAGTTCTTGCAAGTGGCAGAACAACAATTTATAACGCTGCGTGCGAACCATATATCCAGCAGCTCTGCAGAATGCTGGTATCAATGGGCGCAAGGATCGACGGAGTAGGTTCCAACCTCCTTTATATCGACGGCGTTGAAAAACTTGGAGGCTGCAGCCATACCATCCTCCCTGACATGATAGAAATAGGATCTTTTATCGGCCTTGCCGCCATGACGGGATCTGAGATTACAATAAAAAATGTCTCATATGAGAATCTTGGAATAATTCCGGATTCTTTCAGAAGACTCGGAATTAAATTCGAAAGAAGAGCTGACGATATTTTTATCCCGGCCCAGGACCATTATGAAATTGAGACATTCATCGACGGATCGATAATGACTATCGCCGATGCCATTTGGCCGGGCCTTACCCCTGACCTTCTCAGCGTATTCCTCGTGACTGCCACACAGGCAAAGGGAGCAGTTCTTATCCATCAGAAGATGTTCGAGAGCCGCCTGTTCTTTGTAGATAAGCTTATCGACATGGGTGCCCAGATAATACTTTGCGACCCCCACAGGGCAACAGTGATAGGCCTCGACAAGATGATAAGGCTCAGAGGCACCACAATGTCATCACCGGATATCCGTGCAGGAGTGGCGCTGCTTATAGCTGCACTCTCGGCCGACGGTAAAAGCACAATCCATAATATCGAACAGATTGACAGAGGTTATCAGAATATCGACCAGAGGCTCAATGCCCTGGGAGCTGAGATAATCAGGGTATGACTTCAATTAACTGTCGAGGTTATACAACAATGATTTACTCCACTGTCAATTTGTCAAATAATCAGGGTTGGCAGGTTTTTTGCAAAATCTGAAATACTAATATGAAAATTGTGTTGTGATGGTAAAAAAGAAGATCCAGGAAACTGAGGAAAACAAAGATCAACAGACAACAGAAACAATTGAAAATAAAGACAATACAGTTACTGAACCGGCATTGGACGGCATTGATTCCGAATCACCTGAGGCTGAAAACAAACACGACATAGAGCCAGAATCAGACGATGCCGGGGCAAAAGGGTCTGACAAAATAATACAAAGGGAAAAGGAACTACTGGAAAAACTGGCAGAGATGCAGGATAAATATCTTCGCCTCTCGGCTGAATTTGACAATTATCGCAGAAGGACCCTGAAAGAGAAGATTGAAATTACAAAATTCGCAACTGAAGATCTTCTGCTGCAGATCCTGCCGGTAATGGATGATTTCGAAAGGGCCATGAAACACATGGAAGGATCGGAAAACTGCACAGGTATGAAGGAAGGAATTGACCTTATTTATGCCAAATTTTCTGAGTTTCTTAAACAACAGGGAATAAAAGAGATAGAATCGCTGAATTGCGACTTTAATGTGGATCTGCATGATGCCGTCACAAAACTTAAAGTTGATGACGAAAGTCTTAAAGGCAAAATAGTTGAAGTGATTTTAAAGGGTTATTATCTGAAGGACAAGGTTATAAGGCATTCAAAAGTGGTTATCGGGGAATAACCTGTTTTTCTGAATAATAAACAGACAAGATAAGAAAACTGAACAGGGATGGAAAAAAGAGATTATTATGAGGTGCTTGGCGTTTCGAAAGGGGCCACGAAAGAGGAGATCAAAAAGGCCTACAGGAAGCAGGCATTGAAATATCATCCCGACAAGAACCCCGGCGACAAAAAGGCTGAAGAGAATTTCAAGGAAGCTGCCGCAGCTTATGAAGTGTTGAGCAATGACGAAAAACGGGCCAGATACGACCGTTACGGACATGAAGGTGTTAGCGGTGCCGGAGGAGGATTCAACGGCGGCGGGATGTCAATGGAAGATATCTTTTCATCTTTTGGTGATATATTCGGTGATGCATTCGGAAGTTTTGCCGGCTTCGGAGGCTCAAGACGGAGCAGCGGAAGAAGGGTGAACAAGGGTAGCAACCTTCGGGTAAAGGTAAAACTGACCCTGCAGGATGTCGCCCAGGGAACTGAAAAGAAAATAAAAGTCAACAAATATGTTCAGTGTACAGCCTGCGGCGGAACAGGAGCCGCTGACCAAAACAGCGTCACCACCTGCACGACATGCCGGGGTTCGGGGCATGTAACACGCGTCACCAATACAATACTCGGCCAGATGCAGACTACTTCAGTATGCCCGTCTTGCAACGGAGAAGGGAAGACCATCACAAAGAAAT
Organism: Bacteroidales bacterium; assembly: GCA_012517605.1. Taxonomy (GTDB): domain Bacteria; phylum Bacteroidota; class Bacteroidia; order Bacteroidales; family VadinHA17; genus LD21. The sequence goes on along the minus strand of JAAYUS010000049.1, from coordinate 7,857 downwards.
GTCCGGCATGCTATGGTGAAGGGATAGTCCAGAAGGAAGAAATTATCAAGATAAATATACCGGCCGGAGTCAGCAAAGGGATGCAGATGAACGTCGAGGGGAAAGGTAATGCTGCAAGGCGCGGAGGTGTCAACGGAGATCTTCTCGTTGTAATTGACGAGGAGGAACATCCAGATCTTATCAGGGAAGGCAATGATCTTATCTATAACCTTTTCCTGAGCATCCCGGATGCTGTTCTCGGAACCCAGGCTGAAGTACCCACAGTTGATAACAATGTTAAGATCAGAATAGAACCCGGGACACAGCCCGGAAAGATACTCCGGCTAAGGGGCAAAGGCCTGCCCGAGCTTAACGGATACGGCAGAGGCGACCTCCTTGTCAACGTAAATGTATGGATCCCAAAAAGCCTTTCCAGGGAAGAGATGAAGCTCTTCGAAAAGCTGAAGGACAGCGCCTCCTTTGAACCCAGGCCCGACAGCAACGACAAAGGCTTTTTCGAAAGAATGAGGGGATACTTCCAGCAATAAGACACCCCTGGAATTCAATGCATTAAGAAATGCTGGTTTTAACTGATTATTGGAAAAGTCTTCCATTTTAGCTGAGTTCCTCAGAGTTTTATATATTTACGTTTCTTTTTAATATTTATATAACTCAGATGGCACTCTTCGAAGCAAAGAACGTTACAAAGAAGTACGGGACTCAGCTGGCACTCGATAATGTAAGCATCTCTGTACCGGAAAAATGCATTTTTGGCCTTCTTGGCCCCAACGGGGCGGGAAAAACCACCCTTATAAGGATCATTAACCAGATCACCGGCCCCGACTCGGGCGAACTATTCCTGAACGGACGCAAACTTAATGCTGAAGATGTAATGTCGATAGGCTACCTCCCCGAAGAAAGAGGTCTGTACAAAAAAATGAAGGTCGGCGAACAGGCATTGTATTTTGCCCAGCTTAAAGGTCTTTCAAAAGCCGAGGCCATGAGAAGACTTAAATACTGGTTCAAAAAACTTGAAATAGTCGACTGGTGGGGGAAAAAGGTAGAGGAGCTTTCAAAGGGAATGCAGCAGAAAGTGCAGTTTGTAACAACAGTCCTTCATGAGCCAAAACTCCTCATATTCGATGAACCATTTACCGGATTCGACCCTGTAAACGCAAATCTCATCAAAAATGAGATACTATTCCTCCGTGAAAGAGGAGCTACAATAATATTCTCAACCCATAATATGGAATCAGTGGAGGAGCTTTGCGACAATATAACCCTTATAAACAAGGCAAAGACAATCCTGGAGGGAAATGTTTATGACATAAGAAAGCAATGGGCTGCCAATGAATATGATATAGTTTTTGAAGGCGATGTAAGCATCCCTGAGAACGGCCATTTCAATATAATCAGCAGGCAGGAAGAAAATGGGAAAAGTACAATACGCTTCAAGGCAAAAGGCGACGCCGATACCAACGAAATCCTTCAGATGGCTGTGGGCCTTGGAAAAGTCGTCTCATTCAATCCTTCCCTGCCATCAATGAATGAAATCTTTATACGAGTCGTTGAATCACGCAACTGAATCTGAGATAAATCCTGAAAACTACTTCCGCAATGAGCAAGATACCTGTAATCATAAAAAGAGAATACCTGACAAGGGTAAGAAAAAAGTCATTCATAATAATGACGATCCTCGCCCCTGTTCTTATGGCCGCCCTGATCATAATACCCACCCTGGTTATGATGAACCAGCAACAGGACTTTAAAAAGATAGCCGTCATTGAAGACAATTCAGATCTTTTCAAAGGGGTGATAAAAAACACTGAAAACCTTGAATTTGTATATCTCGATAATGTGAAGGTCGACGATCTCAAGACCAACTTCGATCAGGCAGGGTATTACGGGATACTTTACATTTCACCCGAGATCGTCAATACTCCTAATGCCGTTCAGCTGATCTCGAAAAAACAGCCGCCGATAGGCCTTCTCCAGCATATCGAGAGTTCGCTTGAGAAAGAGATAGAACGGCAAAAACTTATGACCTATAATATCGAGAATCTCGATCAGATAATGAAGAACGTGGATACAAAAGTCTCGATCCAGACCAAAAAGATCGGAGATTCGGGCGTTGTTAAAGACACAAGCACAGGTATATCTATGGCACTGGCCTATATCGGCGGATTGCTGATGTACATGCTTGTCTTCATTTTCGGCTCTCAGGTTATGAGAGGGGTTATTGAAGAAAAAACAAGCAGGGTCGTCGAGGTAATTGTTTCATCTGTAAAACCTGTCCAGCTGATGATGGGAAAAATTATAGGCATTGCCCTCGTCGGTCTGACACAGTTCCTTATATGGGTGTTCCTGACCATGGGGATATTGACTGTTCTAAAATCGACAGTTCTTAAAACTGAGAACCTCACCGAAGTATCCCAGAATATGACAAAAAGCATCATGTCGGATGAACAGCCACAGATGGCTCAGGAGCAACAGGCAGTCGTTAATCCCGATATGGCCGAATTCAGACAGCTGTTCAGCAGCGCCCTTAATCAGCCCTGGGGACTCATAATTCTCTCATTCATCTTTTATTTTGTGACCGGCTACCTTCTTTATGCCTCAATTTTCGCGGCAATCGGCTCGGCAGTGGATAATGAGACAGAAACCCAGCAATTCATGCTTCCGGTAACAATACCAATAATACTGGGCCTGATGGTCGCCATGGGTACAATGCAAAACCCCGAAAGTTCACTTTCGTTCTGGTGCTCCCTGATACCGCTGACATCGCCGGTAGTAATGATGGCACGGATCCCGTTCGGGGTGCCTTACTGGCAGCTTATCCTTTCAATGGCACTTATGATTGTCACATTTGTGGCATTTGTATGGATGGCTGCAAAAATCTATCGTACCGGTATTCTTATGTATGGGAAAAAGAGCTCCTGGCAGGAAATGTGGAAATGGCTGAGATACAGCGGATAACGAAATAAAGAACAACAATGTCGAAAATTCTTGTTATTGACGATGAAAGAGCGATCCGGAACACACTGAAGGAAGTTCTGGAATATGAGAAGCATGAGGTGGACCTTGCCGAAGACGGTCCGTCGGGACTCGAAATGTTCGGCTCAAACTCATATGATATTGTCCTTTGCGACATTAAAATGGCAAAGATGGATGGGATTGAAGTGCTTCAGAAAATCTATGAGACCTCTTCCGACGTTCCCGTAATAATGATCTCGGGACATGGCAACATCGACACGGCAGTTGAAGCAATAAAAAAGGGGGCATACGACTTCCTCGAAAAACCTCTCGACCTCAACAGACTCCTCATCACAATTCGCAATGCAACCGACAAGTCAACTCTTATAACCCAGACCCAGGTCCTGAAGAACAAGGTCAGCAAAATGTATGAGATAGTCGGTGAATCGGAAGCCATTCTGAAGGTCAAGGAGATGATCGACAGGGTTGCTCCGACTGAGGCAAGGGTTCTTATAACAGGCTCAAACGGGACAGGCAAGGAGCTTGTGGCTCACCAGATCCATGAGAAAAGCAACAGGGCAAAAGGACCTTTCGTCGAAGTCAACTGCGCTGCAATACCGTCAGAACTTATTGAAAGTGAATTGTTCGGTCACGAAAAAGGATCATTCACATCGGCTATTAAACAAAGGATAGGTAAATTTGAACAGGCAAACGGCGGCACTCTTTTCCTTGATGAAATAGGTGATATGAGCCTTTCAGCACAATCGAAGGTGCTGAGGGCCCTTCAGGAGAACAAAATATGCCGTGTTGGTTCGGATAAGGATATCCATGTCAATGTCAGGGTTATTGCAGCAACAAACAAGAATATCAGAAAGGAAATAGAGAACAACACTTTCAGGGAAGACCTTTATCACCGGCTTAGCGTCATTCTGATCCATGTACCTACCCTCAATGAACGCGAGGAGGACATACCGCTTCTGGCCGAACATTTTAACTCACTGATCTGCAGTGAATACGGAATGAGCAGAAAGATAATAAAAAAAGATGCAATAAAGGAGCTCCAGAAAATCGAGTGGACAGGCAATATTCGTGAATTCCGCAATGTTCTCGAAAGGCTTATAATCCTTTGCAGGGATGAAATCACGGCAGCCGATGTGATCGCTTATGCACGGCCTGTCTCCGGATCAAATATCCTTTAACATTCCGGTCAGAACCGGAAATATATAAATGGCATTATCTCTGTTGTCCTCATCTGGTACAGCAGGAATGCTATCATCAGAACGATGACCATCTGTGCAGCAACCGGGATCCTTATAAACAATCCCCTGTAAGATTCCTTGACTTTCTCAGGTAGAAAATGTATTAGATAACCTGCTGCAATGAGTGCAAACGCTCCTCCGAACAGCGCGAATACCGATGCAAAAGATGAAGGCAGGAAGTCATTTACGATCTGGCGCAGCATAAGTCCAACGCTTTGAAGGTCCTGTGACCTGAAAAATATCCAGCAAAAACTCACAAACTGAAAAGTTAAAAAGACAGAAACTGCGGATCTGAGCCTGCTGCGGGAAGTCCTTTCCCCAAATATAAATTCTCCGACCTTATAAAAGGCAAGTGCAATCCCATGAAGACCTCCCCATATGATGAATCTCAGGCTGGCCCCATGCCACAGGCCTCCAAGCAGCATCGTGATCATCACGTTTAAAATGGTCCTGAATTTCCCCTTCCTGTTTCCCCCCAGGGAAATGTAAAGATAGTCTTTCAGCCACCTCGATAGTGAGATATGCCATCTTTTCCAGAAATCTGAAACGTTTGCTGCCTTATAAGGTGAGTTGAAGTTCAGCGGCAATCTGAATCCGAGAAGAAGACCAAGACCTATTGCAATATCTGTATATCCGGAAAAATCACAATAGATCTGAAGGCCATAGCCATAAACGGCCATTAGGTTCTCAAACCCTGAATGAGCGGTCGGAAGATCAAAAATCCTGTCAACAAAACTTACGGCTATGAAGTCGGATATTATTATTTTTTTTATCAATCCTTTCATTATAAGGAAAATGGCATGACTCATCTCCCTCTGTGTCAAACTGTAAGGCTTATACAGCTGGGGAATGAATTCCGAAGCCCTCACGATCGGACCTGCGACAAGTTGCGGAAAGAAAGAGACATAAAAGCCAAAGTCAATAATGTTCCTTACAGGTTCAAGCTTCCTTCTGTAAACATCAATCGTATAGCTTAACGACTGGAAGGTAAAGAAAGATATCCCAACCGGAAGTATTATACTGCTGATATTGAAATGAGTACCGAAATACTGATTTGAAAATGACTGAATATAATCCTTTGCAGCGTAAGCAGTTCCGAAGAGGTCGTTGAATGTCTGAATAATGAAACCGGTATATTTAAAATATGCAAGCAGACCAATATTCGAGACAATGCTGAGCAGTAAAAACAACCTCCTTCCGGCTTTGGATCCCGACCGGTTTATAAAAAGCCCGCATGAGAAATCTATCACGGTAACAAGAATAAGAAGGATTAGAAACAAACCTCCTGATTTATAATAAAAGAAAAGGCTAACTAAAAACAGATACAGGTTCCTCAGGAACATTTTCCTGTAAACAAAAAGGAAGCCTCCAAGGACGAAGAGGAAGAACACCCAGAAGGAAGGAGAAGAAAATATGAACGGACTGGAAGGGTCGTATCTTAAAACAGTCTGAAGCAATGTATCAATGATTTTTACCTTTTCTTTCTGCTGAATTGCCACCGGCGTTGGGGCGACAGCAACAACAGTATCCGTTCTGAGGCCGGGCTGCCCGATTGCCGTCAGGGAATCAGGCAAAGTAACCTTATTAACCGTGAAAAGATCCGAAAGCATAAGTGCTGCAAGAGTATCGGCTCCCTGATCTGTAAAATGAACGTAGTCTTTTTTTGCAAGAGGAGGATTCATTCCAAACCACCTTATGATTGATGAATTGCCTCCCATCGCTGTCCGGGCATCCCAGAAAACGGCGCCGGCTTCAACTGAAGCTTTTTCCTGGGCCTTTATTATCTTGCCTATGTTCGGATAGGATACCACCCTGTCTCCTTCCTGGTATGCAATATCCGTCAATCCTACAACTACAACGGCTGTTCCCGGGGTGACTTCATGGATAAGGGAAATCTGCCGGGCAAGCCCCTTCTCATAATATGAATAATCATTCCTTATATTAGTTGCAAGGTTCAGACCGTAATGCAATATTATCAGGTCAGGCTTAAGAATACTGAAGCACTCTTTAAGGTTCTCATTGTCAACCATTGTAAATTCAAGTCCTGCGCTCCCCCTTTGCGGCATGTTATCCACAACCAGTCCATTTCTGCCTTCAATGCTTATTCCGTAGATATCAGGACTTGTATTTCCGGAGAACTCAACAAGGATATTCTTTGAGCTGTAAAGAGGACACCAATATTCAGCAACTTCATCGCTTTTCCTGAGGGTATCGACAATTAAGGGATTGTTATCCGCCTTGACGGTGATCCCGACATTATCCTGCTTATTCCTGTATATTATCCTCAGGTACTCAAAATCTGATGAGAAGCTGTCGGCAAAGACCGACTCTGTAATTCTTACCCATGATTTTACTTTTCCCGGAGAAACACGCCCTTCCGGCAGATACCTGCAGAATGACATAAATGGCCCCAGTTCATTGTGCCTTATCTCCCCGTTTTTAAATGACAGGTAATTATAGCGGCGCCAGTTGGTTGATGCCCTGACATAAAATGATTTTGTATAGGCAACAGGCATAACGGGAAGGAACAGCCCCGGTCCGGTACCGCCTTTTATGGTGCGAAGCGAGTGCCTGAGATATGAAGTGATGCGGTCTCCCTCAATCTGTGAATCGCCGAAATACATGATCCTGATCTTGCCTCTTGAGTTTTTCAGGGAATCAAGAAAAAGCTGTAAAGGATGATGCTTTGCCGTGTCCGTTGAAATTGTAACGAATTGCCGCAATCCGGCTCCGGATGTATCAATAACGGCTGAGACGTCATCGGGCTCAGCTTTAAGGCCATGAGTTGCCCTGGCAAAAATGGTATCGTGAATGGGCTGATCCGTCACGGGATATATCTTCCTTAGTATTTTCTCAGGCACCAGGGTTTCTGCAGACGGCAGGTCGAGATCCCATGGTAAAACATAAGAAAGACCTGCAAAGCAGATCAAAATGACAAGCAGTAATAGAAATGACCTGAAAGGGCGCATTCTGACAAAGAGGCTTAGCTCTTCTTCTTTATTTTAAGTACCTGACCTACCCTGATCCTACCAGGATCGCTTATATTGTTCAAATGAAGGACATCCGTAGTGCTTACATTTTCAAACCTCTTTACTATATCCCAGATTGTATCACCGTACTTTACAGTATACGTGATAAAATCACCTGATTGTTCCTGTACAGGCAGCGCGGCAAATGATACGCCTGCGGGTGCCGCGGCAGGCTTGCCGGCAATCTGTTGTTTTTCGGCAAACGACATTTCGTTTATTTTGGAATAATAATCGGCTCTTGACGGATCCACGTAAATGGCAAGCTTCTGCCCCACCCTTATAGTATTACGGTAAATGTTGTTCCAATACCGGAGATCCGAAAGCGACACTTTGTACCACTCCGATATATACCCAAGGTTATCTCCGTCTTTGACAGTATAAATGATTTTGGTTTTCCCCTTTACATCGGGCGGAACATATGTTGAACGCGAAGGGTCTGCTGTAATATTGATCCTTGTGAGATAGACATCCGGCTTGAAATTCCGGATGGTATCGCTAAGGTCGATGAAATCCCCGAGGTGGCTCATTGGAAGTGTCAGGGAAAGCGGTTTTGAGGAACCGGGTACAAGTCCCGTCTTATATTGCGGATTCAGTGCCTTCAGCTCACCAAGAGGAAT
>JAAYUS010000253.1 GCA_012517605.1 Bacteroidales bacterium | reverse complement strand
GGCAGAGTTCGGAACTGTTTACAGGTATGAGCAGAGCGGCGAACTTCACGGGCTTACAAGGGTAAGAAGCTTTACCCAGGATGATGCACATCATTTCTGCAGGCCCGATCAGTTAAAGGAAGAATTCAAAAGTATTATCGACCTTGTACAGTTTATTTTCAGGGCAGTTAATTTTGAAGAGTTTACTGCACAGATCTCGCTCCGCGACCCTGACAACAAGGAAAAATATATAGGTTCGGATGAAAACTGGGAGAAAGCCGAAAGAGCTATCATTGAGGCTGCACGGGAAAAGAACCTCGAAACAACTGTTGTTCCGGGCGAAGCTGCATTCTATGGTCCCAAGCTCGATTTCATGGTAAAGGATGCCATCGGAAGGAAGTGGCAGCTGGGTACAATCCAGGTCGATTACAATCTTCCTGAAAGGTTTGATCTCACATACAACGGAAGCGATAATCAGAAGCACAGGCCGGTGATGATTCACAGGGCTATTTTTGGCTCTATGGAAAGGTTCATCGCTGTTCTCATAGAAAACACTGCCGGTAAATTCCCGTTATGGCTTGCACCCGAAAAAGCCGTTATCCTGACCATCAGTGAAAAATTTAATGATTATGCAGGAAATGTTTTGGATTTTCTAAATAATTCCGATATTTGCACACTAATTGACGACAGGAATGAAAAGATAGGTAAGAAGATCAGGGATAATGAATTAAAGAGGATTCCCTACCTTCTTGTCATAGGTGAAAAAGAGGTTGAAAACGGAACAGTTTCTGTCAGAAAGCAGGGAGAGGGTGATAAAGGAAGCATGAAAATTGAAGAATTTGCCGAATTTATCAAAAAGGAGATCGATAAAGAAGTTGCATATTAAATGCGCTTGAAGAATTAAAATAAGTATTAACAAAAGTAAGGAGGAAAGAGCTATTACCGTACCAATTAGGCGAAGCCCCGCAAGAGTTGTTCAGCAGCTTCACAAGATTAACAACAGGATCACGGCCCGGGTGGTCAGAGTTGTCGGTGATGATATAGAAACAGCAGTAATGAGTATCCAGGATGCCCTGAGGCTGGCAGATCAGATGGAACTCGATCTGGTGGAAATTTCTCCAAATGCGGATCCCCCTGTTTGTAAAATAGTTGATTATCAGAAGTTTCTTTATCAACAGAAAAAGAAACAGAAAGAAATCAAAGCCAAGGCCGCAAAAGTTGTGGTTAAGGAGATAAGATTCGGGCCGAATACTGATGACCACGATTACAATTTCAAGCTCAAGCACGCAATGAAATTCCTCGAAGAGGGTGCCAAGGTCAGAGCTTATGTGTTCTTTAAGGGAAGATCAATATTGTTCAAGGAGCAGGGTGAGGTTCTTCTTCTTCGTTTTGCAAACGATCTTGAAGAATACGGAAAGGTAGAACAGCTACCGCGTCTGGAGGGAAAAAGGATGATAATATCCTTCTCCCCGAAAAAGAAGAAATAGTTTTTTAATATATAAGGATTTAAGGAAAATGCCAAAGATGAAAACGAATTCCGGAGCAAAGAAGAGATTTTCTCTTACCGGAACAGGAAAAATCAAACGTAAACATGCTTTCAAAAGTCATATCCTGACTAAGAAAGCTACGAAACGCAAGAGAAACCTCTCATATTTCGGGACGGTTGACAAAGCCGACCTGAAAAACGTGAAGCTTATGCTTGCAAGTAAATAAATGCTTAGCGTATTGATAAGAAAATTGAGTATTAACAGATCGTTCAGCAGGGAAGTGTCTGACCGCAATCCGGCAGGCCGCTGACTTTCAAAAAATTGAGCTATGCCAAGATCAGTAAATTCAGTTGCATCGAGAGCCAGGAGAAAAAAGGTTCTTAAGCAGACAAAAGGGAACTTCGGTTCAAGGAAAAATGTTATCACAGTTGCAAAAAATACTCTCGACAAAGGTCTGGGGTATGCATACCGCGACAGAAAAGCAAAGAAAGGCGAATTCAGGGCACTCTGGATCCAGAGGATAAACGCAGGGGTACGCCAGTACGGGATGAGCTATTCACAATTCATCGGCAACCTCGAAAAGAAAGGGATCGAACTGAACAGGAAAACCCTTGCAGATCTCGCCATGAACCACCCGGAGGCTTTCAGGGCCATCGTCGAAAAGGTGAAATAGAGTTATTTTCTATATAAAAAAGGGACATGTTAAAGCATGTCCTTTTTTATATGGGAGGAAATAAGGACATGCCATACATGCCTTACCTGGGGACATGCCATGGCATGTCCTTATTTTATGGATTTACCGATCCTGTTAAACCTGATCTTCTTCAGACCTGATGCTTCCTTGTCGACAGAAAGCCAGATGAACCTGGGTTTTCCTACGATATGATCCAGCGGAACAAAACCCCAGTATCTCGAGTCGGCAGAATTATGGCGGTTGTCGCCCATCATAAAGTAATAATCCATTTTAAAGGTATAGGAGTTGGCAGGCTTATTGTTGATGTAAATTGTTTTACCGTCGACTTTCAGATCATTGGCCTCATATACATCTATTATCCTCTCATAAAGGCAAAGGTTTGACGTGTCAAGCTTTACCGTGCTTCCTTTTGAAGGAATCCACAACGGTCCGAAATTATCCTCATTCCAGCCGTAGGTTCTGCTATATGGGAATATATGCGGAGCATACTCACCGGGTCTGGAATAAAGCGGTGTCACCTCCCTTACATTTGCAAATTTGCGGATTGCTTCCGCATTGCTTTTTGTAAGCGGAAGAATATACGCAGAACCGGATACCATCATCTGGTCAGATCTGTAAATGCCCAGTTTTTCGAATACCTTCGGATTTATTGTAGTCCCATTGGTTGCCACAACGTAATTCAGCTGCTGAGTGGCATTTTCCGGTACTGGTTTGCTGTTGATAAATACTGATCCTCCCCTGATAAAAATCGTGTCGCCCGGCAATCCGATGCATCTTTTAACATAATTATCCCTGCGGTCGACAGGTCTGTAAATTATAGTAAACCTGTCACGAATCTCTTTCCTGGCAGCTTCAAGGTAATATGATGGCGGTTTAGGCAACTGCCCGCCAAAGCTCTCCCTCTGCATCATATCCCGGGCAGTTCTTCTGACAATCTCATAATAGCTTGTTTCAGTCTCCTCAAGTACCACTGTATCCCCTGCAGGGAAATTGAAGACAATGGCATCGTTGTGCTTCACGTGACCCAATCCTTCCAGACGCTTGTACGGCCAGTGTACCAGGTCGGACCATGATTTGCCTTTTGTAAGGGGCATTGTATTCTGTGTAAAAGGAAATGCAATTGGAGTATTCGGCATTCTTGGCCCGTAAGCAAGTTTGCTTACAAAAAGATGATCGCCGATCAGAAGAGACTTCTCCATCGACCCTGTCGGGATCCTGTAATTCTGGAACAGGAAAATGTTGATAAGGCTTACAGCGATGACAGCAAATATCAGTGCATCAAGCCATTCCACAAAGGAACTATTCTTGGCATTCCTTTTTTTCCAGAACGACCAGTTGACTTTCTGTGAGATATAAACGTCATACACAATGCCCAGTCCGATCAGCAGCCAGAAGTTGCCGATCCAGATGACCACAAGTATATATATCAATGCTGCTATCCCAAAACGGATGTAATTTTTCTTTTCTTCGGTCATATTGTTTATTGGATAAGAAGCTGCAAAAGTAAAAATAATTATCAGAATCCCAGTACATCATCCATTGTGAAAACCCCTTTTCTTGAATGTATGTATTCGGCAGCAATGACCGATCCCAGGGCGAGGCCCTTCCGGTTCTTTGCCTCATGCCTGATGGTGATCCTGTCGACAGGCGAATCCCATTCAATAATATGCGTTCCCGGAACCAGTCCTTCGCGAATTGCACTGATCGGAACCATCTTTTCAGCCCGTTCATTTTCGAAACACCAGCCTTTGTAAGCAGGGTTGCCGTCACAGACCCCTTTGGCCAGGGTGATGGCCGTGCCGCTGGGGGCATCGAGTTTTTTAGTATGGTGTATCTCTTCGATGAATGGCTTGTATTCAGGATAGGCAGATACGAACCGTGCCAGCATGTTATTCAGTTTGAACAGTATGTTTACGCCTATACTGAAATTTGAAGAATGAATAAATGAACCGTAATTCTCGTTGCACAGGTTTACTGCTTTTTCATAGTCGGCCAGCCATCCTGTTGTTCCACAGACCACAGGAATGCCAAGGCTGAAGCATTTTTTAAGGTTCTCAAAAGCAGTTTCGGGGGTAGTAAACTCAATTGCCACATCGATTCCGCGTGTATGCTCAAAGTCGAGGTCGGAAAGATTGTCTTTGTCGATGATCAGACTGATCCGGTGGCCACGGCTTACAGCTGTTGACTCGATCTCGTGTCCCATCCGGCCGTAGCCAATAAGTGCAATGTTCATGAATTTGATTTTCTGCGAATTTATCTCTTTTAACATTTGTAATGTTATAAGAACCATTTAAAATTTTTAACATGAAGTTAAAATTCTGGTACTCGTCCCCATGCCCTTTTAATCTGCTGCCGAAATACATGTACTCACCCTGCTGCCCCCTTAATCTGCTGCCGCAAAGAGGGGGTAAGAATCCAAAAACAATGATTGCGGATTGAAACCAGGACGGAATCTGATCTCAGTAACTGACTTAATGCAACAACTGAATATTTTCATATATTTCGGATCTGAAAAACACATCATCCATGATGAAACAAACATTTTTAATCATCCTGCTATTTATGCCATTATCAATATCCTGCAGTGAAAAGAACAAAGCCGGGCTTGTAATATTAAACGGCAAGGTCCTAACAATTGACGAAAAAAATCCCATGGCCGAAGCAGTGGCTATAGACGGAGGTAAAATAATCGCAGTCGGAACTACAAAAAAAATATCCTCATTTATTTCAGAAGGTTTCACAAAGGTGATCGATGCCAGAGGACGCCTTGTAATCCCAGGATTCAATGATGCCCATGTCCATTTCGGGCCGCTTGATCCGGATTTTATCGAACTGCGCTATATCACCGATCCTGCAGTGATGACACAGAAGGTAGCCGCACAGGTCGCGAAATCGAAACCAGGTGAGCTGATAAGGGGCGGACACTGGGTACATGAGCTTTTCACCGACAAACTTTGGCCGACCAAGGAGCTGATAGATAAGGTTTCTCCCGATAATCCTGTGATCCTCGACCGGGCCGACGGACATTCAACACTTGTGAACAGCTATGTTCTCAGGATGTCGGGGATCACAAAGGATACTGAAGCCCCGTTCGGGGGTGAGATACAGAAGGACCCGGTCACAGGCGAACCGACAGGTATCCTCAAGGATGCTGCCATGGATCTTATCCGGACAGGTAACTCAAAAGTCACAAGAAGCATTGAGGAAGAAAATGAAAGAAAATGGCAGGGATACCTGCTTGCAATGAAAGAAGCACGGGAACTTGGGGTTACAAGCCTGCAAAATGCCGGTGCAGCAGATTTTCAGGTATATGAAAAGTTACAGAAGGAAGGGTTGCTCACATCGAGGATCGATATCGGCGAACCACTCACTGCCGATACTGCTGTACTACTTAAATACAGGGAAACGGAAAAGAAATATCCAAAGACCGGCGACTGGATAAGATTCGGTTATCTTAAAGCATTTGCCGACGGGTCGATTGGTTCATCCACAGCACTTATGTTCGAACCATATTCCGATAATCCATCGACCTCAGGGTTGGCAATGTGGCCCTATGATGAGATTGAGAAGATGATCGTTACAGCAGATAAGATGGGATTCCAGATCGGTGTCCATGCCATTGGCGACAAGGCAAATAACTGGGTGCTTAACGCCTATGAGAAAGCCATAGCGACAAACGGAAAACGAAACAGCAGACACCGCATCGAACACTCGCAGACTGTCAGTCTCTCCGATATTCCGCGTTTTGCAAAGCTTGGCGTTATCCCGTCGATGCAGCCTACTCACTGTATTTCGGATAAGCTGTTCTATGAAAAAAGAGTCGGATATGAAAGATGCAAAGGTACATATGCCTGGAGAAGTTTTATTGATTCAGGATCAATTCTTGCCTTTGGCACTGATTACCAGGTAGAACCCCTTAACCCCATGGAAGGCCTTTATGCGGCAGTTACAAGAAAGGACAGGCTCGGTGAGGAAGGTGAAGGATGGTTCCCTGAACAGAAGCTGTCGATGGAAGAGGCAATAAAATACTATACCCTTGGGTCAGCATATGCCCAGTTCATGGACGACAGGAAGGGCATGATAAAAGCAGGATACCTGGCCGATATTGTCATCACCGACAGGGATCTGCTTACAATACCTGAAGACCAGATCATGAAGACTAAAATAGATTACACCATCGTAGGGGGGAAAGTGGTCTATTCAAAAGAGGAATAAGTCTAATGGTCTAATGGTCTAATGGTCTTATGGTCTTATGGTCTTATGGTCTTATGGTCTTGTGGTCTTATGGTCTTGTGGTCTTATGGTCTAATGGTCTAATGGTCTTATGGTCTTATGGTCTAATGGTCTAATGGTCTAATGGTCTTATGGTCTTATGGTCTTATGGTCACCAGACAACAGCAGACCACCAGACCACCAGACCAGCAGACCACCAGACCAGCAGACTAGCAGACCACCAGACCAGCAGACCACCAGACCACCAGACCACCAGACCAGCAGACCATCAGACCATCAGACCAGCAGACTATGAGACATTTTTTTTTACCTGCTTAGTTTATAAAGTATGCTTAGGGCTTCATCCCTGTTATTACCGCAGAACTCAGGCTCAGGCTGAAAGTCGGAGCAGACTTTTGGACGGTCCGGTGAACCGAATAGGTCACATCTGTAATCATCAGTAAGATGTATGCACCTGACTCCTGCCGGTTTGCCCTCAGGCATACCGGGAAGTGGTGTTGATATTGAAGCTGCAATGCAGCATGCACCGCATCCGGACCTGCATTCCATATGTTATTTTTTTAACAATATACAATATTATCATGAATCGTAAATTCCCGGATGGAGTTATTTGAATCTTGGGGCTCGCCTCCTTACCCCTCTGGGAGGAGGCCGGGAAGGGAGTAATATTCATATTACCAAGGCCTTACTTTGTTTTTCGGGTTATGTTTATACCCCCTTTCCCTTTTCCCCCACGTGGGAAAAGCTAAGTGTAGTACACCATGCCTTTGGGAAAGCCTAAGCATACTGTATGATTTTTAGACAACATGCTGTCTTATTTTTACACACCATTCAGCCGAATTATTTAGCTATATCATTGTATTACTGCTATTTACTCGAAACGGCACAACTTTTGAATGAAAGATGTAAATTTTATAGATAAAATGAACAGGATAAGAAATCTGCTGATATTGCTGCTAATGACAGGATTTGCGGAATCATCTGCCCAGGAGTTAAAGAAATGGACGCTGCAGGATTGCATTAACTATGCTGTTGAGAACAACCTTGGACTGCAGAGGCAGATGTTGCAGACAGAATCGGCCCAGACCGATCTTCTTAAGTCGAGGATGGACATGCTCCCCTCACTAAATATAGGATCTAATGCGCAGATGGGCTTCGGAAGGTCGATCGACCCGGTGACAAACCTCATAACCTTTGAGCAGAACATAAGCAACTCATATTCAATAAACACTTCATTCAGATTGTTCACTGGTTTTGCGGCGCTGAATGCCATGTCGGCAAGCAAGTTCATGTTCAAGGCAGGAATTGAGACCGAAAAAGTATACAGGAACACCCTTGTTGTTAACATACTCGGAGCTTACTACCAGGTCCTTTATGCTAAAGGCCTTGAGGAAGCAGCATTTCAGCAGTCTGAGCAGTCGGCCAGACAACTATTCAGGATACAGAAGCTTGTTGAAACAGGCAAGGAAGCGCTCTCAAAACAATTTGAGATGGAGAGCAGGGCATCGGAAGACAGGCTGTCTCTGACAATCGCTCGCAACACTTCAAACCAGGCACTCACAGCACTGAGACAGATGCTTCAGCTCGGACCGGATCCCGGTTTTGAAGTTCTTATGCCTGATCTTGACAAAATACTTATCACCGATAACGAATTCAGTGTTGACAGTGTTTATGCCATCGCTTCAGAGGCCCTTCCAAGGTTAAAAGCCATAAATTATGAACTGATGGCAGCAAAAAGGCAGGTGGCTGCAGCCAAGGGAGGTATTTCGCCTAGACTTTCCGGAGGAGGCGCTGTCTATACAGGTTTTTATAAGATCACAAGCAAGGATGCCCCTCAACAGGATCCTTTTTCCACTCAGCTTAAGAACAACAACAGCCAGGCAATATATCTCAGCCTTGATATCCCCCTTTTTAACAATTACACAATCGGCAGGAACATCAGGCTTGCCAAACTCCGAAAAACGGATGCGGAGCTGAGGCTTGAGCAGGAAAAGAACAACCTGTATTCAGATATTGAAAATGCATGCCTGAACTACAACCGCGGGAAAAGCGAATTTGCTGCTGCAGCCGCAAACCTCGAGTTCAACAGAAAATCATTTGATGCCATGGAAAAGAAATTCGAGGCCGGACTGATTGATGTCACCGACTATTCGGCAGCGAGGACTACTCTTTTCAGGGCCGAAACGGAAGCACTGAGAACGAAGCTTCAACTTCTTATAAGAAAACTCACAATAGAATTTTATACTACAGGCGATTACGAACATCTTATTAATAACTAAATAAACGTCAACTTCAATGGATACTCCCCTGGAAAAAATGGATAAGGTACTGCCAAAGAAAAAAGGTCTTCAGAAAAAACATCTTGGCTTTATAGTTTTTGGTATTATTATACTTGTACTTTTCTATATGGCATTTTTCTCCGACCGCACCTCCACCTATAAGGTCGAGAAAGACAAACTGATAATTGAAACAGTCACAGAAGGGCAGTTCAACGACTATATAACTGTTCCCGGAACCGTTGAGCCAATAAGTACCATTTTCCTTGATGCTCAGGAAGGCGGTCGTGTTGAGGAGATACTTATTGAGGAGGGGGCCATGGTGAAAAAAGGAGATATAATACTCCGGCTTAGCAACCCCGACCTCTATCTTAATATACTCGACAGCGAAGCGCAGCTTGCCGAAAAAGAGAACTTCCTGAGAAACACCCAGGTTACAATGGAACAGGAAAGGATTTCAATAAAGCGTGAGCTTATAAGCCTTAAATATGACATAGAAAGGAAAAAAAGGAATTTTGAGCAAAATGCAAGGCTTATCAAGGATAACCTCATTTCACAGGAGGAATACCTGAGATCAAAGGAGGATCTCGACATGGCGATCCAGTCGAGAGATCTTTTTGTTGAAAGGCAGAAACAGGATTCAGTCTTCAGGTCGGTACAGGTTGAAACACTTAAAGCCAATCTCGACAATATGAGAAAGAACCTGTCGCTTGTGCGTCAGAGAGTAGAGAACCTGAATGTAAGAGCCACTGTTGACGGACAGTTAGGCCTTCTGGTTCCCGAGATCGGACAATCGATATCAAGGGGCGCAAATATGGGCCAGATAAATGTTCTGACCTCATATAAGGTTTCCGCGCAGATTGACGAGCATTATATCGACAGGGTAAGGACCCAGCTCACTGCAACGCTCGACAGGCAGGGCAAAGAGTATGACCTTGTCGTTAAAAGAGTGTATCCCGAAGTCCGTAACGGCACCTTCAAAATAGACATGGTATTTGCCGACAGCATGCCTGGCAACATAAGGACCGGCCAGACATACTATACAAGTCTTCAGCTGGGGCAGCCAAAAGTATCAGTACTGGTACCAATAGGCGGTTTCTTCCAGGAGACAGGCGGACAGTGGATATTCGTTCTTGATCCTTCAGAATCGTTTGCAACAAAACGCAATATTTCACTTGGAAGAAAAAATCCGAAATACTATGAAGTGATTGAAGGACTTACACCTGGGGAAAAGGTAATAATTTCAGGGTATGACACTTTCGGGAAAAATGAAAAACTTGTATTTAAAAAGTCTAATTAAAGAACAACATTTAATAATCAGGCCATGATCAAAACCAACAATTTAACAAAGATCTTCAGAACAGAAGAAGTTGAAACTACTGCTCTGAACAAAATCAACCTTGATGTGAAAGAGGGCGAGTATGTTGCAGTAATGGGACCTTCAGGATGCGGGAAATCAACCCTTCTGAATATCCTTGGGCTGCTCGACAATCCGACATCAGGCAGCTATCTCTTCAACGGAACAGAAGTCGCAAATCTGAGGGAACGCGACAGAACGGTTTTCAGAAAAGGTAACATCGGTTTCGTGTTCCAGAGCTTCAATCTTATCGATGAGCTCAATGTGTTTGAAAATGTGGAGCTTCCTCTGATCTATCTGAAGATGAAGACCAGTGAAAGGAAAAAGAAAGTCGAAGAAGCCCTTGAAAGGATGAAGATCACACACCGTGCAAAACACTTCCCGCAGCAGCTGTCGGGAGGGCAGCAGCAAAGGGTGGCAATAGCCAGGGCTGTTGTAGCCAATCCCAGGCTTATTCTTGCCGATGAACCAACAGGAAACCTCGATTCAAAAAACGGTATCGAAGTGATCAATCTGCTATCTGATCTCAACAAGGAAGGTACCACCATAATTATGGTTACCCACTCTGAAAGGGATGCCGGTTATGCACACAGGATTGTTAACCTCTTCGACGGGCAAATCGTATAGTGACATGCCATGATATATCGGGGACATGCCATGGCATGTCCTTATATATTATATCTCCTCATTTTATTATACAGGGTCTGGCGTGTGATCCCCAGTTTAGATGCCGTAATGCTAAGGTTATTACCATTACGCCTCAGACAGTCAAGAATATATTTCGCCTCCATCTCCGCGAGGGTAAGCTCATGGTGATGGGGGCTTTTCGATGCAGCAGGTCTGAATTCAAAATCTGAAGGAAGCAAAACGGCAGAGTCACTCATGATAACCGCTTTCTCTATTGCATGTTGAAGCTCCCTCACGTTCCCGGGCCAGGTATGGTTTGAAAGCTTTTCCAGGGCATGAGTGTTTAGCCTCATCGGACTCCTGTTATATTTTTCACAATAGGTCTTCAGAAAATGATTTGCAAGTATGGGGATGTCATCAACCCTGTCGCGCAAAGGAGGTACTTCGATAACTATCGTATTGATCCTGTAAAGAAGGTCTTCCCTGAATTTCCCTTCCAAAACCATACGGTTAAGGTCCCTGTTCGTGGCACAGATAAGTCGTATATCGACAGGAATTTCCCGGTTTGAACCGATCCGTGAGATCTTCCTGCTCTGCAACGCGTTTAACAGTTTCGACTGTGATTGAAGTGGCAGATTGCCAATCTCGTCCAAAAACAGCGTCCCTCCGGATGCAAGTTCAAATTTCCCCTTGCGGTCTTCACGGGCATCAGTAAAAGCGCCTCTGACATGCCCGAAAAGTTCGCTTTCAAACAATGTATCAGGAACAGATCCCATGTCGACGGTTATCAAAAGCTCTCCTGCCCTTCCTGACCTTTTGTGAATTTCAGTTGCAAGAAGCTCCTTCCCTGTTCCGTTTTCGCCGGTAATTAAAATATTGGCATCCGTGGCCGCAACTTTCTGAACAATGTTAAGCACATTGATCATTGTCGGCGACGGACCATGAACCAGTTTCTGAAGTTCTTTTACCATAGGCTGCAGAATCGATTCCGAAAAATAATGATTTTTTGTCTAATTTTTTGACACCGGAATAATTTTGGATAAATTTTTGCAACAATCATTAAGCCCAGACGTCTTTATACAAAAAGGTTAAGATGACAGTTAAACTCTATCCAAACGAAGTTGTCCTGAAAGCCGGAGATACAAATCAGGTTATTGACAACGCCACTGTTGATGGCAAGCTTATAGTCACCAACCAACGGATATATTTCAAACCCGTATCAGAAGAATCAGACAGGTTCAATCTTGAAATACTCTTCGAGAATATACTGGAAGTCATATTTTACAACAGGGGATTTTTCATGACCAAGGGACTGAATATTGTTACCCGGGATGGCAAAAGCTTCATGTTCCCGTTGAAAAAAAGAGACGAGATAGGACAGCTTATAAACAAAATGTACTAATTCCATTTTTCTATCTTTTTATAATCAGTTTAACTTGCCAAAAATTAAATAATTGGTCTTAATCACAAGTGATTTAATATTTTAATGCATGGCCTTCAGCAAAAACAATCCCAGGCTCATGGGCTATGGTGAAATCCCGCTGATTATCTTCTTTTAAGACAATTTTGATTCCTGAATGTTGCATTTTGAAAAAAACTCAGTCTTTACCGATACAAAATATGTGATGAAGAAAACTTATTACCATTGTTAATGTATTGTTAATGTGCTAACAATGTTTGAATTCCGCGGAAAAAATTATTTTACCTTTAGATTAACTTAGATAACATTCAGGAAAATCATGTTTAAAAACCTGCTTAAAACCACGGTAAGGTATATCCGCAAGCATGCCGGATACAGCCTGCTGAACGTTCTTGGACTGACACTTGGGATAACAAGTGCTCTGTTTCTTATTATTTATGTATCTGATGAATTAAGTTACGACCGTTATCATGAAAAGGCTGACCGGATTTACAGGGTATCGTCGAAAATAACCGAGACCGATGATCAGTTCACATGGATAGTCGCCCAGATACCTTTCGGGCCACAGGTCGCACAGGATTACCCCGAAGTCGAGTCATTCACGCGATTCATCAACATGCCAAGGGCATTATACAAGTATGAGGATAAAGAGTACAATGAGGAGAATTTCTATTATGCAGATTCAACAGTCTTCGATATATTCACCTACAAAGTGCTGAAAGGCGAAGTGAAATCGGCAGTGAAGGATCCGAAAAAGATTGTTCTGACAAAAACTGCTGCTGCCCGTTATTTCGGAAAATCCGACCCGATAGGAAAGACCCTTACCGAGGGGAGCAATACATATGAGGTAACCGGAATTATTGACGACCTTCCTTACAATTCTCATTTCCGCTTTGATGCCCTTACAGCAAGGAACAATCTTCCAAAACAGCTTGGCAACTGGGGCAACTTCGGGGTTTTTACCTATCTACTGCTGCCTGAAAACCTTGATGCTAAGGCTTTTGAAACCAAGATACAGGGTATGTACGATTCCTATATGAAGCAGATATTCGGTCCCATAAACATAAAGATCGAATACATTCTCGAGCCAATAAAGAGAATTCACCTTTACTCCACCAATGCCAATGAACCTGAGCCGACAGGAAGCATAACCTATGTTTACATTTTCGGAATTGTGGCAATATTCCTTATCCTTATTGCAGCAATGAATTACATGAACCTGGCCACAGCAAGATCGACACGCAGGGCCAGAGAAGTAGGTCTGAGAAAAGTTGTCGGTTCCAGGCGATCCGCCCTGGTGATGCAATTCCTGGGCGAATCGGTGGTACTCACCCTTATTTCCCTGATCATAAGCATAATATTGATGATAGTTCTTTTGCCAAAATTCAACCTCCTGGCAGGGAAATCATTTAGTCCCGACATCTTATACAGCCCTGTGGTGTTGATTTCAATACTTGGAATAGTGCTTATAACCGGTATTTTCGGTGGCAGCTACCCTGCCCTCTTCCTATCAAGGTTCAGTCCCGTAACAGTGCTGAAAGGTGAAATCACACAGGGATCTGCCGGGAGTTTATTCCGCAAAATACTTGTTGTTATTCAGTTTTCGATCTCCGTGGCAATGATAGTCTGTACACTGGTTGTTTTCAGGCAGTTAAATTATCTCAAGAACAAGGATCAGGGATTTGATCAGAAAAATGTTCTGAGCCTTCAGCTCAATAACAGGCAGATGATCAGGAAATATCCCCTGCTGAAACAGATGCTTCTGGAAAATGAGGATATCAGATATGTTACATCGACAAATACACCTATGGGTGAAGGTTCAGGGAAACTTGTCTTCAATGTTGAAACCGATCAGGGTATGTCGCAAAGGGGAATCAACTTTTCAGTTGTCGACCATGATTTTGTTGAAACACTTGGCATCAGGATGGTTCAGGGCCGCGATTTCCAGCAGGACATGCCTTCGGATACACTTAACGGAGTGCTTGTGAATGAGACTTTCGTTAAGCGCATGGGTTGGAAGGATCCGATTGGAAAGAAGATTGAGGCAGGCGATGAAAATACACTTCGGGCCAGGGTCGTCGGAGTGATAGCCGATTATCACCAGACCGGAATGTATAATGAGATTGAATCGCTCCTCCTCGCCTACAGGGAATTCAATAACATTTTGTACATAAAACTGAGCGGTAAAGATAATGAGAAGACTCTTTCATATATTGAATCAAAATGGAAGGAAGTTTTTCCGGATCAGCCATTTGCATACACGTATCTTTCAGAAAGGTTTAACAGACAGTTTGAGGCTGATGAAAAAAGAGGCCTTATATTTACGATGTTTACAATTCTGGCAATCCTGATCGCGTGTCTGGGTTTATTCGGACTTGCATCCTACATGGTTGAGCAAAGGACAAAGGAGGTAGGTATCAGAAAAGTATTCGGAGCAAGTGAAGGAGTGGTCATTAAGCTTATATCAAGAGAGTTTCTGATTCTTGTGACAATATCAATAATTATTGCTGTGCCTGCAGCATACCTGATAATGACAAACTGGCTTGAAAACTATGTTTACCGGACATCAGTGGGGGTTCCTCTTCTATTGCTTGCTGCAGGATTGACATTATTGATCACGTTCATTACTGTCAGTTACAAAGCTTATCAGGCCTCTGTAATGAATCCTGCAAACGCCATTAGAATTGAATAACTGTTCTTTTCGGGGCTTTTTATTTAATTTTGGGCAAAATCACGACAATGAGGATTGATATACTGACTGTCTTGCCTGAACTTCTGTTCAGCCCTTTGAATTATTCAATAGTAAAGCGTGCCCGCGACAAAGGGCTTGTTGAAATCAACATCTTCAATCTCCACGACTTTGCAAAGGATAAATACAAAAGCGTCGATGACTATGCTTTTGGAGGCGGAGCAGGAATGGTGATGATGATAGAACCGGTTTACAGGGCTATAGAAAAGCTGAAGAGTGAACGAAAATATGATGAGATAATTTATACATCACCTGACGGGGAAAGGTTCACCCAGAAACTGGCAAATGAACTGTCGCTAAGGGAAAACCTGATCATTCTGGCAGGTCATTATAAAGGGATTGACCACAGGATAAGAGAAAATCTGATAACCAGGGAGATCTCTATAGGGGATTATGTACTCTCCGGAGGGGAGATCCCTGCCGCTGTCATTACCGATGCCATAGTCAGGCTTATCCCAGGCGCCATGTCGGATGAGCAGTCGGCCCTTTCAGATTCATTCCAGGATGACCTTCTTGCCCCGCCTGTCTATACACGTCCTGCCGATTTTATGGGATGGAAGGTCCCCGATGTCCTGTTGTCGGGGAATGCAGCTGAAATAGACAAATGGAGGCATGAACAGTCGGTCGAAAGAACGAGGAAACTCAGGCCCGGCCTGATGAATGAATGATCTGAGGTGTCAGGAGTGATGTGTCAGGCAAATGAATTTAAATTTTGAACCCTGAGCTTAAAACTTTGAACCTGAAAACCTGTAACCATCAGACCATCAGACCATCAGACCATCAGACCATCAGACCATCAGACCATGAGACCATCAGACCATGAGACCATCAGCCCTGTTCTTCCTTCATTTATCATTGTTTTGGAAATGACAAAAAGCTTTCGTAAAATTGTAGCTTATTTTTCCTTTTTATACTAACTATTTAATTTTCAACAAAATGAATGCACAGGATTATATTGCACGTGAAGACCGGTATGGTGCACATAATTACCATCCTCTTCCGGTAGTACTTGAAAGAGGTGAGGGTCCGTTTGTATGGGATGTTGAGGGAAAGAGGTATTTCGACTTTCTTTCGGCTTATTCAGCTGTAAACCAGGGTCATTGCCATCCCAGGATCGTTAAGGCTCTGACTGATCAGGCTCAGAAGCTCACTCTTACATCAAGGGCTTTTTATAATTCTGTTCTTGGTGAATATGAGGAGTATGTCACGAAATATTTCGGATACGCCAAGGTGTTGCCGATGAACTCAGGAGCCGAGGGTGATGAGACTGCGCTGAAGCTTTGCCGAAAATGGGCATACAAGAAAAAGGGAATTAAGGAAAACAATGCAAAAATTATCTGTTGCGAAGGTAATTTCCACGGAAGGACGATCACAATAATTTCGATGTCGACTGATCCGGACGCACGTAACCATTATGGTCCGTTCACCCCGGGATTTGTCATAGTACCTTACAATGACCTGGCAGCTCTTGAAAATGCTCTTCAGGATCCCGATGTTGCAGGTTTTCTTGTTGAACCTATCCAGGGAGAAGCCGGAGTTTATGTTCCTGACGAAGGATATCTGAAAAAAGCTTATGACCTCTGCAAAAAGCACAATGTACTGTTCATTGCCGACGAGGTTCAAACAGGAATAGCACGTACGGGTAAGCTCCTTGCATGCGATCATGAAGGAGTCAGGCCTGATATCCTGATACTGGGCAAGGCATTGTCAGGAGGTATTCTGCCTGTATCAGCGGTTCTTGCCGATGACGAAATTATGCTCACCATCAAGCCCGGCGAACACGGATCGACATTCGGAGGCAATCCTCTGGCCTGCAAAGTGGCAATAGAGGCGCTGAAAGTGATAAAGGATGAAAAGCTGGCAGAAAATGCTGCCCGTCTCGGGGAGATCTTCAGAAAAGAACTTAAAAGCTTCAAATCGGAAATGATAGAGCTTGTAAGGGGAAAAGGACTTCTCAATGCAGTTGTGGTCAGGCCAAAGAACGGCAAGACAGCTTGGGATGTCTGCCTGGCTATGAAAGATCTTGGTCTGATAGCCAAGCCGACACATGAGCATATCATCAGGTTTGCACCTCCCCTTGTCATTTCCGAAGCACAGTTGCGCGAAGCAATAGAACTGATCAAAAAGGCATTTAAACTTTTTGAATAGCAGATTGTTAATTTATTAACAATATATGTCTCCGGAAGGGGATCATAGGCAATATTAATATAACCAATCATAAAAGTATGAGATTAGCATTACCTGTTATTCTCCTGTCTGTTTATATTCCCCTTTCATGTACCGGACAGGTCACAAGGGAAATTACGCCAGGTGAGTTAAAAGAGCATGTTAAATATCTTTCATCCGACTCACTGAAAGGAAGGATGACGGGAACTCAGGGAGACAGCCTTGCTGCAGTTTATATCAGGGAACAATTCAAAAAAGCAGGTCTTGCATACCTTACTGGCGACGGGTTTCAGAAATACTCGGTCACCGATAAGGTGGTTTCCGGGGACAGGAATTATCTGTCATTCGACAGTCAAACCTTTAAACCTTCGGACGATTTTATGCCATTCGCCTTCAGCGGAAACTCATCGCTTGAAGCTCCTGTGGTATTTGCAGGATATGGGTTCACAATAGACAACGATTCAATTAAATGGAACGATTACGGTAATTCTGTTGTTAAAGGTAAATGGGTACTTGTTCTCAGGGGAGATCCGGAACCGGAAAAATCTGTAAGTGGATTCATTCCATTCAACAGCGACCGCGATAAGGCAATGACTGCTAAAGACATGGGGGCCTCAGGTGTCCTGTTGGTATCAGGCCCCGCCAACGATGCCGAAGACACTTTCGACGCCCTTGCACAGGGAGATTATTCAGTTGAAATCCCTGTGCTAAGGATAAAACGCAATGTGGCCAATCTCATTCTGAAAAAAACAAATAATACGATCGAAGCTCTTGAAAAGAAGATAAATACAACAAAAAAAACTGTAGCTTTTGACACAAAAACAATAGTAAAGGCAGGATCCGAAGTGATCAGGCAGGCTTCGATTACAAGAAACGTAGTAATGTACCTTCCCGGTGAAGATGAATCGTTAAAAAAAGAGTATGTAATAATAGGCGCACACTTCGACCATCTTGGCATGGGAGGATCATCAAGCAGAGCCGGAGATACCGTTGCCGTACATCCCGGCGCTGATGACAATGCATCAGGTATAAGCGGAATGATCGAGCTGGCTGAGAGGTTTGCTCTGACGCCAGGCAGCCATAAACGAAGCCTGGTTTTCATTGCATTCTCAGGAGAGGAATCGGGTCTTCTCGGATCGAAGTATTTTGCCGACAATCCGCTTATTGATCTCACAAATGTCAATGCGATGATCAATCTCGACATGGTTGGAAGACTTCGCGATTCAAGCACCCTTCAAATAGGGGGAATAGGGACTGCAGAAGAACTAAAGACCATTGTCATTTCCGCTGCAGATACAAATCTCATTAAACTCTCATTCTCGGAGGAAGGTTATGGGCCGTCAGACCATTCATCATTCTATGGTAAGAACATCCCTGTTCTATTCTTTTCCACAGGAGCCCATCTCGATTACCATACACCTGGTGATACCTGGGACAAGATTAACTATGAAGGCATGAAAGAGGTCTCGGATCTTGTTTTCAATATAACAGAAGAGCTTGCCAACACCACTGAAAGGTTGAAATTCAGGGAAGCAGGACCAAAGATCGAGATTAACAGGGCCATGCGAAGAAGAGGCGTAACACTTGGCATTATGCCTGATTTTGCAGGAAATGTCAAAAACGGTTTAAGGGCCGATCTGGTCACTCCCGGAAAACCTGCCGCCCTTGGCGGAATGAAAAAAGGAGACATAATTATATCCATTAACGGAAAGACTATCAATAACATACAGGATTACATGTTCAGAATGGGCCAGCTTAAGCATGGGGAAACCATCAGCGTGGAGGTCATAAGGAACGGAAAAAAAGAGGTTCTTCTGATACAATTGTAAGGTTTATACGTCTAATATTGAAAACTACCCTGCATGAAAAACTTTTTACTGTGGTTTTTTGCTTTCATAATAACAATTGCAGCAGCATATTATCAGCGGAAGACAGGGCCAACCTATCCCAAAAGCTGTATAATCGAAGTGAACGGTTCAGCCCGGGAAGTTAATCTTGTCAGAAGTCTCGGCCTTGATGAAAGGCCTGAGGTGAGGCTGAAGACCGATGACACCACCATTAAGGCAACACTTTACTACAAGAGGTACAAAACGACAGATGATTATCAGGCATCAAAGTTCACATACAGAACTTACCCTGTGAAATCGTTCATAATGAACAGGATTTTCAAAATCACCGAAGAGAAAGGGTTTTATGCGGAAGTCCCTCAGCAGCCTCCTGCCGGTAAGATTCAATACTATTTCGAAATAACCGATTCAAAGGGCACCACAACATACCTTAAGGAAAATCCGGTGGTTATCCGTTTTAAGGGTGCCGTTCCTGCGTCGATCCTTGCACCCCATATAATTTTGATGTTCGTGGCTATGCTTTTCTCAACCCTTGCCGGACTTATGGGTATTTTCAGACATCCGAAGTTCAGAAAATATTCTTTATGGACACTGGCAACCCTTTTTCTGGGTGGAATGATCCTTGGCCCGCTTGTGCAGAAATATGCATTCGGTGAATTTTGGACAGGAGTTCCCTTTGGCTGGGACCTTACTGACAATAAAACGCTGATAGCACTTATTTTCTGGATCATAGCTGTACTTATGAACAGGAAAAAAGAGCGTCCCGCATATGTAATTCTTGCATCTTTTGTATTGCTTCTGGTCTTCTCAATTCCTCACAGTGTACTTGGTTCTGAACTGGATTATGTGTCGGGAGAGGTGACTCAGGGCTTAATCTTCATTTTTTCATATAAAATTTCTAAAAATTCTTAAATTGAGTGCAGCATATTTTTTCAATCCACGTCTTTTAAATGAAAAAGTAAAAAGACAGTGGGTGCAGCATCTCAGATAAGAACCAGCCTTTATGTAAAGATGGCAAATGTAGAAGCGGCATTCAAGAACTTGCACCAGGATCTTTTGGACGGGTGTAAGGCAGGCGACCAGAGAGCTCAGTTTCAGATTTACAAGTTGTATTATAAAGCAATGTACAATACGAGTCTGAGGATTGTAAACGACACGATGGAAGCCGAAGATATTATGCAGGAATCTTTCCTGTCGGCCTTTGAAAAGATTGATACATACTCGGGCACAGTGAGTTTCGGTGCATGGCTCAAAAGAATTGTCATAAACCGTTCACTCGACGCCCTGAGTAAAAAGAAAGCGATCTTTGAAGATATTGAACCTCACATCGGCATAAGGGATGACAGCCCTGATGACCAGATGAGGAAGGAAGAAGTGGATCTGAGGGTTGAAGAGGTAAAGGAAGCTATTGACAGGCTTCCGGATGGTTACAGGATAATACTCTCGCTCTATCTTCTTGAAGGATACGACCATGATGAAATCGCGGAAATCCTTAAAATATCGAGCAGCACTTCAAGATCACAGCTTTCAAGAGCCAAACAGAAACTGATTTCGGAATTGAAGAAAAAATGAAAAAATAACAGTGATGAAGAACATAGAAGATTTTATCAGGAGCAATAAGCAGTTTTTTGATGGAGAGGAACCATCGGAAGGACACTTTGAGCGGTTCAGCAGGAAGCTTGAAATAAGATGCAGTGAGAAAGTCATCAGGAGAAGCATTGTCCCCTATCTGCTGAAAGCTGCAGTTGTTACCCTGCTTGTGACATTGTCATCACTCTGGACATGGGATCATTTCCTCAGGCCCGACAGGAACAGAATGGCTCTCGGTGATGTCTCCCCTGAATACAGGGAAGTTGAGAACTACTATGTCCACCAGGTGAATTTTATGGAAAATGAAATAGTGAACCTGGATCTGAATAACAGCCCTGAACAGAAAGAGATCCTGAAAAAGGAAATGAGAAGCATGGATTCAGTGTATGTTCAGCTTCAGAAAGAACTTAAGGCAAATCCCAACGACGAAAGGATAATTAATGCAATGATAGAACATTACCAGACAAAGGTCGATGTAATGAACTATATCCTTGACCAGCTGAGAGCCATCAGGAATGAAAACCAAAATAAACCAAACAATGGACAGACGAACCTATAAATCAGGATTAATTCTCCTGGCTGCGGTATTTCTTTCGACTGCGGTACTGACAGCAGAGGAGGTAACAAAAGAGTTCCACAAACAGTATAAAGCCGGAACCGGTACTACTCTTGACATTAACAACAGATACGGACACGTTATTGTTGAAACATCCAACAGCGATCAGATACAGATTGATGTCAAGGTCACTGTTGACCTTCCGGGCAGGGAACGGGCACAAAAACTTATCAGCTATATTGATGTTCAGTTTTCTGAATCAGGAAATGTTGTAAGCGCCAAAACAGTCATTGATGACAGGTTCAATTTCTCGGGATGGGGAGGCGGATCAAGACGCTTCAGCATTGATTACAATATCAAAATGCCTGCCGATATAAACTTCACCCTTGCAAACAGATATGGCGATTCAGACCTTGAAGAGATAAAAGGCCTTGTAAATCTTGATATTAAATATGGCAATCTTACAGCTGACAACCTTTCGCGGGGAAACGACAAGCCGTTGAACCGGATCAGCCTTGCCTATGGCAAAGCTGATATAAGATCTGCCGGATGGCTTGATGTCGTGCTGAGGTACTCGGGCAACTTTGCAGTCGACAGGGCTCAGGCTATTCTTCTCGACAGCAAATACTCAAAGATACAGATAAGGGAAATCAGTTCGGTGGTGGGAAATTGTAAATATGACAACATACGAATTGAAAAGATAAATAACCTGGTCCTTGATGCAGGATATGCTGATGTAAATATCGGAGAACTATCCAAAAAGCTCAAATTTGACGGAGGCTATGGTTCAATCACTGTCGACAGGATAGCAAAAGGATTTGAATCGATAGAGTCTCAATCAAAATATATCGGCGTCAAGCTGGGTGTAGATCCCGATGCAAGCTACAGACTAAATGCAAACCTTTCATACGGAGATCTTAAATTCGATGAGGATAATTTTCGGAATGAAAGAAGAATAATACAGAACAACTCAACGGAGATTTCCGGAATTGTCGGAAAAGAGACTTCCCCTTCATCAACCGTGAAAGTAACATCATCCTACGGTACTGTAAGGTTGTATTAAACTGTTGCTGAAAATCCCGCAGATACCACAGGCCGGCGGAAGCGAAAATTCCCTGATCCCTGTTATCTGCGGGATTTTCTTTATATATCCATTTCAATTACAGTAATTCCTGATCCTCCCAGATCGACGTTTTCATCACGGAACGACCTCACAATATTCATTGTAGCAAGGTATTCCCTTACCAGCTGCCTAAGGATCCCGTTACCTTTGCCGTGAAGTATCCGGAGATTCCGGTGCTGCACCATCAGGGCATTGTCAATAAAATCCCGCACAAGATTGAGAGCCTCTTCTCCCCTGTGGCCGCGGATATCAAGTTCAGGCTTGAAATTAAGTTTCCGCTGAATTATCACAGGATCACTTTCCGGTACAATGTTTTCTGATCTCAGGCTTTTCCTGAGTTCGGCCTTGCTTATCCTTTCAATACGGTCTACAGGGACAAAGAACCTCAGATTCCCTGTCTCGACCTGTGCCATTGTGCCCTCAATCTTTATTATTTCACCCATTGCCATCGTATCAGTAACCCTCACCGCATCACCTGGACCAAGGGCCTTATTTGATACCGGAGGTGCCTTCTCTGCGCTGACTGCAATTTCCGGTTTCATTTTCCTGATTTTCTCATTCAGCCTTGCCATTTTTTCTTCCGATGAAGTCTCTTCAGGCTTTATCTCCCCGGCAACTGACTGTTTAAGCTCATCCAGCTCCTGGCGGAGTTCCTTTGTCCGTTCCTTTTCGGCCTGTGCCTCCCTGATAAGACGAATTGTGTTCTCTATCCTGCGGTTTGTTTCATTCAGCATTGCTTCAGCCTCGGCTTTTGCTTTTGATATAATTTCCTTCCTTAAGCTTTTTGCCCCTGAGATCTCTTTCTCATATTGTTCAATCAGCTCTCCGAGGCGTTTTTCATCCTGCCGAATCTTTTGCCTTTTTGTCTCCCAGTATCTCTTGTCCCGTGCAATATCTTTCAGGTTACGGTCATAATTTACATTTTTTACACCTGCTTTTTCTCCGGCACGCTTCAGGATCTCTTCCGGCAGTCCTATCTTCCTGGCTATTTCAAAAGCAAACGAGCTTCCGGGTTTTCCAATGCTCAGCTGGAAAAGCGGCTGCATCAGATGATGATCGAAAAGCATTGCGCCATTGATGATCCCGTCGGTAAGTGAAGCAAAATGTTTGAGGTTCGTATAATGTGTTGTTATTACGCCATAGCACCCCGAATTGTTAAACTCCCCGAGAATGGCCTCGGCTATTGCCCCGCCTATCATCGGTTCGGTGCCGGTCCCGAATTCGTCAATCAGCACAAGAGTTGAAACTGATGCATTTCTGATGAAATACTTCATGTTTATCAGGTGCGAACTATATGTGCTGAGATCATTTTCAATGCTCTGCTCATCTCCGATGTCAATAAAAATATTTTTAAAAATCCCCGATTCTGATCCTTCGCCCACAGGTATGGTAAGTCCGCACTGGAGCATGTACTGAAGCAGCCCTACTGTCTTCAGACAGACCGATTTGCCTCCGGCATTGGGGCCGGAAATAAGCAGTATCCTGTTTTTTTCTTCAAGAACTATGTCGAGCGGAACGACTTTTCTGTCCTTCAGTTTTCTGAAGGCAAGAAAAAGCAGGGGATGGACAGCTTTTCTCCAGCGTATCCCCGGTTCCGGCGAAATGGCCGGTTTCACAGATCCCAGCTGGTTGCCCAGGATGGCCTTTGCCCTTATGAAATCGATCTCACCAAGAAACTCATTTGCTAGCAGAAGATCATCAATATAGGGCCGTATATCATCAGCAAATGCAGTAAGTATCCTGACTATCTCCCTCCTTTCCTCATATTCGAGTTCGACGATTTCATTATTTATCTCAACTATTTCGGCAGGCTCAATAAAAACAGTCTTACCCGATGCTGACTGATCATGAATAAGTCCTTTTATTTTTCTTTTGTCGGAAGCGAGGACAGGGATCACTCCTCTCCCGTTGCGAACTGAGGCGGCGGTGTCGCTGTCAACTATCCCGTCACTCTGGGCCTGTTTCAGTATGGAATTCAGGCGCCGTGATGCCAGCATTCCCTTTTGCAGTA
Organism: Bacteroidales bacterium; assembly: GCA_012517605.1. GTDB lineage: Bacteria > Bacteroidota > Bacteroidia > Bacteroidales > VadinHA17 > LD21. The sequence goes on along the minus strand of JAAYUS010000253.1, from coordinate 2,923 downwards.
TTTCGGACCTTATCTCCTTAAGTCTGGGCGAAGCGCCATCTCTTATTCTGCCGTCTTTGTCGATAATCCTGTCGGCTGCATCAGTAACATACGGATATTGAGTAACATGAGCACTAAAGGATTTAAGAACAGGATATTCCTTTTCATCCTTTTTCCTAAAAAAAACGATAACAGCCCTGACTGTCTCAAGGGAACGCTTCAGATCGAACACCTCATGAACCTCGGGGAAGGCACCTGCGATCCTGATTTTATTAAGCGATACTGAAATATCATAATAATGATCGGCAGGGAATGAGTCTTCAAACCTTAATATCTTCTGGAATTCGTATGTAGCTGAAAGTCTGAGATCTATTTCTTCAGGATCATAAAGAACCGCAATATTTCCGACCATTGCACGTCCCATCGGACTGAGGCAAAGGTCAGAAAGAAGATTCCTGATCGTGTCAAAACCTGTCTTGGTCTCAAAATTATGAGGGTAGATCATACGAGATGGAACAAGATGAAAGAAGATAAAAGACAAAAGTAAAAAGATAAAAGGAAAAAGATAAAAGGAACAAGTTTCAATTAATATTAAAAGATGGAAGGAAGATGTTTCAAATATTATAAAAGGAGTAAGGATTTTAAAAGGAATAAGCATCAAATGATAATAAATGTTAAAAGAGAATTATTATCATCTGCAGGTATCCTTTTTTTTCTAATTTTGATTTCACTTCAGGAATTTAACTATAAATAAATGAAAATCAAGAGAATTATTGTCGGTGCATGGTTATGCCTGTTTATTCCAGCTATTCTGATGTCGCAGACTGAAAAGATCGACCTGAATATGATCTATAAAATTAAACAGGAAGGTTTAAAGAATTCGGCCATTGAGGAACTTGCCTTTGGTCTTACAGACCTTACAGGACCCAGGCTAACCGGATCTACGGGAAGTACAAGAGGATATGAATGGGCTAAAAAGAAAATGGAAGAGCTCGGATTCCAGAACGTCCGCATTGAAGAGGCCAGGGATTTCACAAGAGGAGGATGGGACAATCTTAAAACATATGCAGCTATGACAGCTCCATATTACTGCAATTTTGCATGTAACCCGGTAGCCTGGACAGGAAGTACGAACGGGCTGATAAAAGGGGAGGTCGTACTCATGGATGTCAGAAATGAAGCCGATCTCGAAAAATACAAGGGGAAACTCAGCGGGAAAATAGTTCTCATGCCTTCGACTACCACATACGAGGTTAGTTTTGAGCCGCTTGCCAGCAGATATACGGACGAAGAGCTTAAGCAGCTTTCGATGGCAGCCCAGCAGCAGGGCCGCAGGCCGATGGGTGATTTTGCAGCCTTTGCCGCCCAGAGGGCGTTAAGGACCAAAATTGCCGAATTTGTTAAATCAGAAGGCGTTTCGGTAATTCTGAACAGCTCGGGCACTTTCAATGTTCCGCGATCGACAGGAGCTTCCTATACAGCAGGTAATCCTGAACCTGTTGCTGAACTTAATCTTCCCGTCGAAGCGCACGCGAGAATGGAAAGGATCCTGAAACACAATATCCCTGTGGAAATGGAAATTGAGATCCGGAACAGGTTTTTCGAAAGCAACAAGATATACAATGTCATTGGTGAAATACCCGGAACTGATAAGGTTCTGAAAAACGAGGTTGTGCTACTTGGCGCCCACATTGATTCGTGGCATGGCGGAACTGGCGCTGCCGACAATGCATCAGGGTGTATTGTAATGATGGAAGCCCTCAGGATACTGAAAAACCTGGACGTTGCACCAAGAAGAACAATAAGGGTGGCTCTCTGGGGAGGTGAAGAACAGGGTCTCAACGGATCTCGTGGTTATGTGGAAAAATACCTTGTTGATCCCAAAACAAGGGAACACAAGCCTGACTATGACAAGTTCGCAGCATATTTCAATATGGATAACGGAAGCGGAAAATACAGGGGAATTTATATCCAGGAGAATGATATGGTCAGACCGATATTCGAAGAATGGATAAAACCATTTGAAGATATGGGTGTTACAACCATTACACCAAGAAATACCGGAGGAACCGACCATTTGTCATTCGATGCTGTAGGACTTCCGGGCTTCCAGTTCATCCAGGATGAAATTGAATATGACAGGGGCTACCATACTGTCATGGATACATATGAAAGACTTGTTATGGCAGACCTGAAACATAATGCAGTCGTCACGGCATCATTTGCATATAATGCAGCGATGAGGGATTCAAAACTACCGGGAAAACCTGCAATGAAACCTGCAACCAATGTATCCCAGGAAAGAAGGATGCCTGTTATGAATTAATTTTGGTCGACACCCTTCATGGAGAGCTGAACTCTCTTCCTCTCAACATCAACATCCAGTATCTTTACCTTTACATGCTGATGGAGTTTGACGATTTTTGAAGGATCGCTCACATAGGTATTGCTCAGATTGGAAATATGTACAAGTCCGTCCTGTTTTATGCCGATATCGACAAATGCCCCGAATTTTGTAACATTTGTTACAATTCCGGGAACTACCATTCCAGGCACAAGATCCTCCATGGAGTGAATATCGGCGAAGCTGAATTCCTTTATCTTTGAACGGGGATCCCTGCCTGGCTTTGCAAGCTCATGCATTATGTCCTTAAGGGTTGGAAGTCCGACTGAAGGAGTTATGTACTTTTCAAGTTTTATCCCGCTCCTCTTTTCTTCGTTGGTAATTAGCTCCCTGATCCCGCAGTTAAGATCAGCCGCCATCCTTTCGACTATATGATAGCTCTCAGGGTGTACAGCGCTTGAATCGAGAGGATAAGCAGCGTTTCTTATCCTGAGGAACCCTGCGCTTTGCTCAAAAGCCTTCTCCCCCATCCTTTTGACTTTCATAAGCTCCTTGCGCGACCTGAAGGGACCGTTCTCTGTACGGTATTCGATGATATTG
>JAAYUS010000252.1 GCA_012517605.1 Bacteroidales bacterium | reverse complement strand
TCGGCTTCCATTGACGGATATCTGAAAATAAAGCTGACAGACGCCGGCAGCATGCTGGCCGGATGGAAAATTTACCTGTCAGACATGAAAGCCGGAGTGGAATATGACCTGAGGGAAGGAGACGGATATCGTGTTTTCCTTGAAGCAGGTGAATGCAACGACCGCTTCGTTCTTAATCTGACACCCGTTGCCACAGTAATTCCGGAAACGAAACCTGATGATGTTTTCTCACTTTACAGCTCACATGGTATTGTTAAATCCTATATCGATCTGGAAAAGACAGGAGAAGGTGATTTAAAGATATTCAACCTTGCCGGGCAGCTGCTTTTTGTTGAAAGAATTACTGAAACTGGTTATAATGAATTCCACCCCGGTTTACGGAATGGTATTTATATTGCCACTTTTACATCCGGCAAATACAGGAGTTCAAAAAAACTGTATATAAGCAACAGATGATGAACCTGGAAAGACATACATATTTATTAAAGTGGCTGATCGTGATGATGCTATACCTTTTGCCTGCAGGCATGAGGAACCTGGCCGCACAGGAACCGCCTCCCCGACCTATAAGGATCACTCCGACAGCTCAGATCCTTAGTTTCGGGGCGTTTTATAACGGTGCAGGAGGAGGCTCAGTAACCATTGATCCTTCCGGAGCCCGTTCATCGACAGGCGATGTGGTGCTTCTTGGCCTTGGATATTCATATTCTTCAGCCATGTTTGAGGTACATGCCCATCGAGGAACTGTCATATCCATCCTTAAAGGCCCCGACGTACTTTTGTCTGGCATACCTGCAGGCTCAATGAACCTCCACATTGGAAATACCAATCCCGGTTCTCCCTTCGTATCAAATGTCAACTTCAATATCGCAATTCCACTTTATGTCGGAGGAACCCTGACCGTTGGATCCCCCGCGGCAAATCCGCCGGGCAGTTATTCCGGCTCCTTTTACATAACCATTGTAAGAGAATGATAAAACGGTTCATTATTGTTTAAATTAATATGAAAGGCATTAAAGCATACACAGTTACCAGCAAAACAGGATGTATGCCTTTGTGTCCCGGGCCATTTTCCATACCAATTATATTCTTACTCCTTTTTCTCTTCAATGCCAGATTATACCCTCAGGATCTCCCAGAATATGATGAGATATCGATCTTTCTTTTGATACAGGGTTACGGGGGTGCTGAAATAAACAGCCTTATAAAGGATGAAGAGCTTTTCCTGCCGGTGACTGACCTGTTTAGCTTCCTCAAAATAAAAAATGATCCATCGCCTGACTTTGAAACCATTTCAGGATTTTTCGTAAATCCTGAAGCTGAATATTTGATAGACAGGACTAAAAACAGGATAGTTTACCAGGGGAAGACTTATGAACTGAATATCGGAGATATTATAAGAACAGAATCAAACCTTTTTCTTAATTCTGCCTTTTTCGGAAAAATATTCGGGCTCGATTGTAAATTCAATTTCAGGGCTCTTACCGTAACTGTCTCCAGCCAGCTGGAATTACCTCTGATACGTGAGATGAAGCAGGAAGAGATGCGCAGGAACATCTCTAAACTGAAAGGCGAAGTTGTGGCTGATACAGTCATTGGCCGGACCTATCCTTTGTTTAAAACAGGCATGGCCGACTGGTCGGTTTATGCTTCACAGGAAATCGACGGCCGGTCCGACACAAGGGTCAACCTCGACCTTGGCGCTATGATAGCCGGAGGAGAAGCAACAGCATCACTCTATTACAACAATTCCACCCCTTTCAACGAAAAACAGCAAAGATATCTCTGGCGCTATGTCAACAACGACTTTTCCCCGCTTCGCCAGGTAATAGCCGGAAAGATCCAGACCGGAGCCATTTCATCAATTTATAGTCCCGTGATCGGTGTACAGCTTACAAATACGCCCACAACTTACCGCCGGTCATTCGGTACCTATAATCTTGCCGACCGGACAGAGCCCGGATGGATAGTGGAACTTTATGTCAATAATGTTCTTGTCGATTTTGTAAAAGCTGATGCATCCGGTTTTTATAATTTTCAGGTTCCTCTGGTTTATGGCAATTCACTGGTCAGGTTGAAGTTTTTCGGTCCGTGGGGAGAGGAACGGACTCATGAACAGACAATAGTTATTCCATATAACTTCCTTCCTGAAAAAACATTTGAATATACTGTCAGCGCAGGTATCGTGGAAGACACTTCAGCAACGCGATTTTCACGGGCCAGCTTCAATTACGGGGTAACCCGCAGTCTGACAATCGGCGGAGGGGCCGAATACCTTTCATCAATTGGTTCCCAACCTTTTATGCCGTATGTAAATGCCTCCTACCGTATAACTAACAGCTTTCTTGTTTCAGGTGAATATGCACCCGGAGTAAGGGCAAAGGGAAACCTTTCATACAGGCTGCCGTCAAATATACAGGTTGATGTGGACTATACATGGTATGACAAGGAGCAGAAGGCAATACTTTATAACTACAGGGAAGAACGCAGGGCAATGCTTTCTGTCCCTGTCAGGCTTGGGAAGTTCACATCATTCAACCGTTTTTCCTTTAACCAGATAATACTTCCCTCTTCAAAATATACAACAGGTGAATGGCTTATCTCCGGAATGCTGTTCGGGGTGAATGCCAACCTCACAACTTATGCCCTGTTCATCGGGGAAACAGATCCTTACGTCTACAGCAACCTTTCAGTTGCATTCAGGCTGCCGGCAGCCTTCACCATAATGCCGCAGATGCAGTACAGCTACAGTGAGAATAAACTGCTTACTGCCAAAATGAGGATCGAAAAACCTGTTTTCAGACACGGATATCTTCATCTTTCCTATGAGCATAATTTCCGCAACGACATGAGGCTTGCCGAAGCCGGCCTCAGATATGACTTCTCTTTTGCACAGGCCGGAGCCTCAATACGTCAGTATGACGACAGGACAAGCTTTATCGAGTATGCCAGGGGAAGTCTGATACACGATAAAAAGACGAAATACACGGCAGGAGATAACCGAACTAACGTGGGCCGCGGCGGGATAATCATAATGCCGTTTATTGACCTTAATTCAAATGGCAGAAAAGATAATGGGGAGCCCAGAGCCTCGGGACTAAACCTGCGGTCAAGCAGCGGAAGGATAGAGAAGAGTGAGAGAGATACGGTAATAAGGATACTTGGACTGGAACCGTATACAAGCTGCTTTGTCGAACTCGATCCCAACAGCTTCGACAATGTGTCATGGAGGCTTCAGAAAACTACATACAACGTAATTGTTGATCCTGATATCCTGAAAAGCATAGAAGTTCCTGTCAGCATTACAGGTGAAGCAACCGGATTTGTTTACATTGAAGAAAACGGACAAAAAAGAGGACAGGGAAGGGTGATAGTCAGCTTCTACGACAGGAACAATAACAAATCAGGCACAACCCTTACGGAGGAAGACGGATATTACAGCTATTTCGGCCTCAGGGCAGGTGATTATATTGCAAGGATTGATACAGGGCAGCTGAGAAAGCTTGCCATGTCATCAGATCCGGAATCCCGACGGTTTTCAATAGCAGGAACTCCTGACGGCGATATTGCCGACGGACTTGATTTTGTTATCAGGGCCATGCACGCTGATACTGCCGCAAAGGAAATAGTTAAACCTGAAATCGCTGCTGCAGCTAAAGATACATCTTACCTTGTGCTGCACGAAATGTCGGAGGAGGTTTATACAATCACAGAAGACAGCTGGGCCATTCAGATAGGAGCATTCAGAAGTAAGGAATATGCAGAAGGATTCAAGGAAATGCTCGAAAGGGAACTTGGCAAGGAAGTTCAGATTACTGTTGCAGGCGAATATTACAGGGTAAGAATACTTGATCTTCCCACCCGGGCAGAAGTAGATGAGAATGTTGCCAAACTTAACAAACTCGGGTTCAGGGAACTCTGGATAATTCATCTTCTGGCACGCCAGCAGCAGATATTGCTTGTACCGAAAACAGATTCTCTCGCCATAGTCAGTGAGGCTCCTCTGACCGAAGCTGAAATTGCGGAAATGAGCCTCGACGCTTTCCGTATGCGGACAGAAGCGGCCGCCCTCAGCAAAGGTCTTTCAGAGCCATTGACAAAGAAAGGAGTCATTGAATTCAGAGGCAGATATTACAGGCTGCAGACTCCCGATCAGCCTGTCCTTGATCCTACTCTTCTCAAGGCAATGGATGAGCTTCTGCCTGATATAGGCCGTTTTGAATTCAGGGATGAGTGGAATAATCCTGTAAGGAAAATGCCAGTTGCTGAAGAACCTGTTATTGAAAGGATACCCATAACAGTCGGGAAAGCTACTGTCCCGCTGGATAGGTCTGTCAGAGTCACAGGCGAATTATCAGATAAGCTTGTCTATGTCGAAAAACCAGCAGCAACAGTACCTTCGGTGGCACTGCAGGTTGCAATATTCCGTAAGGAATCGCAGGCATTAAGGGCACAGAAAAGGATAATGGCAAAACTTAACCTGCCGGTAGAAATTGTAAAACAGTGGGATTACTACCATGTACTTGTTACCGGATTCTATACCCGTGAAGAAACATATCCTTATTATCCCGAACTTGCAGGTCTGGGTTATCCGGGAATAACACTCATCGAGAATTACAAGCGTCAAAAGTAACCGATCACCCGGCGTTGCTATTAAATAACTGTAAATCACTTGACTTTAGCCAGGGGATGATGTAATTTTATATTCCTATTAACGAAGGCGATGACCGTAAATCTTAAGGATCCTTTCCGTCTCTGGGAAGAACTCAGACAAAGAAAGGTAGTCCGTTCACTGATGGTTTATATTGCAGGAGCCTTCGCCCTGCTCCAGGCTGTCGATATGATATTTCCCCGTCTGGGATTGCCTGCATGGACAGTGACACTGGTCATTGCCCTCCTGGCAGCAGGACTTGTAGTTGTTATTGTGCTTACCTGGATCTTCGACATAACGCCCGAGGGTATTAAAAGGACCGATGAAGAAGAAGAACCTGAAATGGAAACAGGTTCAGATATAAAATACATGATCAGACAAGACAGAACTGCGTCAACCCCACCGGAAAAGCCAAAATCGTATGGGTATGAACTGTTCGGGGAAACGGCAACCAGGGAAAAGACAAAAAACAGGGTTTACAACTATGGATCTGTGGTTGTAATACTCGCTGTTGCAGTTCTTTTTACATTTTCAAGCTCAAATACAGTTCCTTTCGGAAAGCGCGACTGGGTAGTGATAACCGATTTTGAGAATTTCACTTCAAACCCTGTTTTTGACAGATCGCTTTATACTGCATTTACCCTTTCTGCCAATCAGTCGAGATATATTAACATCCTTCCCCGCTCAAGAATGCTTGAAACCCTTAAAAGAATGGAAAAAAACGACAATGCTCCTGTCGATGAAGAAACCGGAAGGGAAATAGCTGAACGGGAAGGAATTGATATTTTCATAGTACCCGGAATAACAAGTGCAGGTAAAAGTTTTTCCATCTCGACAAGGATAATGGAAACAAAAACAGGGGACCTTCTCCGGTCAGAGGTTGTCAGAGCTGAAGATCAGGATGATATACTCGTAAAACTTGATCTGATTGCAAAAAGGCTCAGAAGACACCTTGGCGAGTCGAGATACCTTATTGCCTCTCAGGACAAACCCCTTAAAAAGGTTACAACATCATCGCTGGAAGCACTTAAACTCTATTCGACAGGCATCGACTGTAATCTGAGGATGGATTTTGACGGAGCCAGGGAATATTATGAGAATGCACTGAAAATTGACACAGGATTTGTTTCAGCAAAAGCTTCACTCGGAAACCTGCTTATTGAACGCTTTGACCGGGAAAAAGGAACGAAACTTCTCAGTGAGGCAGCCAGGTCGGTCGACCGTCTTACAGATCGGGAAAGGTTAAGTATTCTGACACTTTACTCAGTAAATGTTATGAAAAACCTTGAAAAAGGAATCGAATATGCAAAAATGAGGATCAGGCTTTATCCCGATGATGCAACTGCCAGAAATAATCTCGGATGGTATTATCTCAATTCCGGAAAATACAGGGAAGCACTGAAACAGTATATGGAAACTGTACGGATCTTCCCTGACATGTACCTTCCATATGGAGGTATCTGCTGGCTGTACCTTGAAAAGTTCGGTATAGTCGACTCAGCGCTTATCTGGTCAGAAAAAATGATAAAAGACATTCCTGGAAATGCCTGGGGATATTTTTATATGGGCTCTTCATATCTTGGCCTCGACAGCCTTTCAAAAGCTGAATCAGCCTTTCAAAAAGGATATGAAATTAATCAGAGTATTATGCTGAATACTTACAGGCTTGCTCATACATACCGCCTTGAGGGAAACTACGAGAAGGCGATTGAAATCCTTAAGAAAGCTTATGAAAGGAACAACGATGAGACTTCTGCGCTTTATGACCTCGGAATAAACTATGCCTCAATGGGTAACAAGGAAGAAGCTATGAAGTATAATAACCGCTTTTATAATATTGCAGCAGGCGAATGGGTAAAAATCTATCCCGGCATGCCTGAAACTTATCTGGCAATAGGGGCTATAAGTGCAAGGATGGGCAATATGGAAAAATCGCAGGAGATGCTTCAGAAAGCAATCGGGATGGATACATCAAGACATGAAAGATTTGCTGAGTTGCTCAGTCTCCAGGGCAAAACGGCTGAGGCAGTCGAAGAAATAAACCTTGCCCTTAAAAAAGGATATCGCGATATAGTATGGCTGAAAGTCAATCCCGACTACCAGGCTCTCCGGGATGTCCCTGAATTCAAATCCCTTTTGAACAGATATTTCAAAAACTGAACCTCGCCTCTTCGCCACATCTCCGCCTCACCCAGTAGAATAATTCTCATAACCTCATCATTTCATCACTTCTTCTCCCAATGTTTTACCCCCATGCCCGGGTTCAGTGTTTTATCTCCCATCAAACCTCTCAGCGTTTTACTCCCATCCCCCATCACAGCGTTTCACCCCCCATCCCCCGTCACAGCGTTTTACCCCCCATACCCCCTGAAGGGAGGTTAATTTCCTGAAAGTTGCCAGCTGCCAATTGCTTTTTTCCGATTACCATTTACCGAATACCGGTTACCAGTTTTCCCCTGTTTCGGCCTGCTTCCATTCCCTTTTACAGCAGAAATTTCGTAATTTAATGGCGCCATCTGGCTGAAGATTGTTAATCATTTCACAATGAATAATATCGTAATTATTTCCCCAAGTGTAAGAACAGGCAGAAAAAGCCACAGAGTGGCCGTCTATTTTGAAAATCTGATCAGAGAGAAAAACCTTGCCGGTGTCGAGATCGTTGATCTTCTCAGGTATAAATTCCCTTTGTTTGAGGAAAGGCTGAAATATCAAAATACTCCGCTGAAAGAAGCATCGAATTTTGCCGAAAAGATTCGTCAGGCCGACGGAGTGCTTATAATTTCTCCCGAATATAACGGAGGTTCGCCTGCAAGCCTGAAGAACGCGATAGACCTGCTTGTTGAAGAATGGTATAAAAAGCCTGTAGCTTTTGCTACCGTCTCTGATGGCAATTTTGCAGGAACACAGGCTATTGTTTCTCTTCAGTTTTCCCTGTCGAGGCTGGGAGCAATGATAGTTCCTGCCACACTGAGGTTTCCTTTAATCCAGTCAGCCTTTGATGAGAATGGTGTCCCTGCTGATAAGGAGAAAACCGATAAGAAAAGCCTGTCTTTTCTCAACGAACTATTATGGTATATTGAAGCAAGGAAAAAGATGTCATAAAACCCGGGAAATGATAACTGAAAGAAAAAAAGTAATAGTTACGGGAGGCGGCCACGGGATTGGTAAAGAGATCGCGACATCTTTTGCCAGACAAAATGCGGCTGTTCTTATTGCCGACAGGGATGCAAAAGCTGGCTATGAGACTGCTGCCGCCATCAATTCGACCGGATCACAGGCTCATTTCTGCCTGACAGATATTTCTGAACCAACCGGCGTAATAAAGATGATTGAGGAAGCCGTCATTCTGCTTGGTGGAATAGACATATTGGTAAACAATGCAGGTTTTGGAATATGGAAACACCCTGGTTCGCTTTCCGTTGAAGAATGGGATTCGGTCATTAACACAAACCTGCGCGGGACTTTCCTGTGCTCAAGGGAAGCTGCACGGGTAATGAAGCAAAACGGGGGTGGTTGTATTATCAACATTGCCTCAACAAGGGCATTCATGTCGGAACCCTCATCGGAAGCATATGCCGCATCCAAGGGAGGCATAGTTGCCCTGACTCATGCCCTGGCAGCATCACTGGCTCCTGACAATATCAGGGTAAACTGCATTAGTCCGGGATGGATAGAAACAGGCGACTACAGCAAACTCCGGAATATCGATCATTCACAGCATTTCTCCGGCAGGGTCGGCAAACCTTCCGATATTGCAGATGCATGCCTCTTTCTGGCCGGCAATGGTTTTATTAACGGTGAGAATATTATTATCGATGGTGGTATGACGAAAAAAATGATCTATGAACCCTGATAAATATTCCCTTAAATCGAGGGCAGCAAGTTTCAGATTTGCCTTTAAGGGAATCTCAGAGCTGTTCAGAAATGAACCAAATGCCATTATACATCTTGTGGCAGCCGTTATAGTGGCCTGCGCCGGCATAATCCTCGACATAAACAGGTTTGAATGGTGCATGATTGCCATTGTGGCGGGAATCGTCTTTGTTGCAGAGATATTCAATACCGCGATAGAAAATCTTGGCGATGCAATTGATCTGCAATTTAATGAGAGAATAAAAAAGGCAAAGGATCTTGCAGCAGCGGGTGTTCTTGTAGCTGCAACAATATCGGTGATAACCGGGCTTTTAATTTTTATTCCCAGAATAATCGATATATTCTGAAAAATACCTTTCCCGTCGGTAAAGGGTAGGATTCACAAGTGGCCGCTGAGAATCGTTAAAATAATTGTATTTTTTATTTGCTTCTCAGGGCCCGAAAGATAAGCAGGATTATTATTGCACCTCCTGTCGCTATCAGAATGCTTTTAAGATCGAAGCCTGATACTGTTCCAAGTCCCAGAACCGTACCAAGATAGCCACCAAGCAAACCGCCTCCAATACCAAGGAGAATGGTTATTATAAAACCTTTCGGATCTTTGCCCGGCATAATGAATTTGGCAAGCAGACCCACAACTTATCCCATAACGATCCACGATATGATTCCCATTGCTGATCTTATTTAATTGATATTTAGTAGCAATAAATTTAACCATTCTCAGCGGAAAATAAAATTACTGGTCAGGGATTTCAATGCCTATTTAATCATTTTCGTGTGTGTTTTTTGCAATTCATTTCATTTAAACTTTTATGAGTCACCATCTGATTCTGACGTTTTATCAGTGTTAATCCAGCAGTTGCGGGATTAAAAAAGCCCTGAAAGTGAAATTTTAATCCCGAAAAAAATGCTTTTTGTCAAAAATAAGGTTTGCTGAAAGATTATGGATTAAAATCAGTATCTTGCTGATTAATTGTGTTTTACAACAGGCTATTTTCATTATTGTCTAAAATGCCGGGTATTTACATAAATTCCAGGTCCATTTTGACGATTATCCTTTATTTTCCGGTGAAGGACATTAATATGTTTATTATCCTTTGAAATTGGTTGACCAGCCTGCGTCCCGAACATCTCATTTCCCCATCATTAGGGCTTTTGCTACTTGCCAGGAAATTATGATGATCTTATTTTTATATCATAAATTCTAAAACGTAAGCAATGGAAAATTCAGTTGAGACAACCGGTGCCCAGGTCAGAGACAACACGACTGCTGTTCACCCCGACAGGGAGAAAAGTACTCATGGAATTTCAGGATTTTTTCCAGCTATAGTAAATATGATTGCCGAGGACGGATATAATTTCTTCCGCTATATAAAACATCTTGGCCTTTCGAGAGAAAATAACCTTGTTGTCCTTTCATCAAGACATCATTATTTTTATGATGAAAATGAGATGAAAAGGGTGAAAACACTTGTTAACCTTCGAAAGCTAAATCTCATTAAATACCTTGATGAGTTTCTTTACTCGCTTGTGCAGATACTGCCTGCCGATACAAAATTCATCGGCTGTTTTTCCGACAACGGTTTATCAGTCGGCTACAGGCCATCATTCATGCATCCGATAAAAAGCCTGAGGATGAAAATCAACCTTCTTGAACTGATAGGATCAAGGAGCCTGAACCGTAAAAAGGTAACAGAGATCCTCGAATCATTTGGTTTCAGGGTAGTTGATATGACAGAAATTGACGGCATAACATATTTCTGTGCTCAGAATCTCAGGAGCCAGGCTATTTTGAGAGCTTAAACAGCTCTGTGGCATTGTTCCGGAATATTGCTTAAGTTATTTAGCATGCAAGGCTTTCGGTCAGAAGGCCTTTTTTCTTTCCACGAGGACTTCCATCACTAAGTCATTGGCAGAATCTTTAGATCCGGCATGCACCGGATTCATTTAAATTCTGACCATTGTGGAAAATTTCATATATTTTTGTAAAGGCTTATGCCTGTTTTTGCAGACTGTCCAACTTACATGAACCAGTAATATCAATTCAGAATCAAAATTCGGGAATCATGGCAAAACACTCACAAAAATCAGGATTGATCCTTCTTATGACAGTCTTACTGACGTTTTCGGGTCAGGGATTTTCACAGGTCCGTGTTTATGTTAACACTGACCTGGAGGGTATTAGCGGAGTTTACAAGTTTTCCCAGACAAGGGAAAAAGACACTCCGCTGAATCTTCAGGCGTGCGAATATTTCATGGACGACATTGCTGCTGTTATAAGGGGTCTCAGGGACGGCGGAGCCGATGACATAGTAGTGCTTGACGGACATGGAAGCCAGGTCGTTATTCCCCATCT
>JAAYUS010000251.1 GCA_012517605.1 Bacteroidales bacterium | reverse complement strand
CGTCTGGATCACCTGCTTCACCTGATAGTATATTTCCTGATTTGTATGTATTACCTTTTCGGGGTACGTAAGGGATTTACATTATTTGAAAAGAATTCACTACTGAAATTTGTTCTGCTGATCCTTCTTCTCGCAACTGTCACTGAAGTGGTTCAGCTATGGATACCGGATAGGGCATTTAATGTGTTTGATATGATATCCAATGTTGCCGGATTAATTGCAGGCATGGGTGTTATAAAAATGGTGCAACACTGCAAATGCGAAACACGAAACGGTTCCACGGAGTAGGATTTATTTGCTATCTGGATAAGACTTAAAAAGCAGAGTATAAAATCATATTAGCTTCAAACATTATTATTCCTGACATAGTTTAAAATCCATTTTCCATTATTCTTAGCATTTTGCCATATAAGTTCCTTGAGCCATGGGAGCATATCATTATTCCAACGTTGAGGATGAACAGTCAGCATGATCTTCTCAGGTAAAGTTCCTGACTCAGCAGCGTCGATAATATCAAAGGTAGAGTGGAATTTTCTTATATCTGGTTTGTCTTCGGTCGATTTGACTGCCCCTTGATTCTTGGTTATGGTAGTTTTCAAGGATAGTTTTACTGCCTCTTCGTCAATCTGTTTCTCTATTCCTTCAACTCCACGTAAGTTTTCCACCTTATCTCTTACACTTACAGACTCTCCGTCCCACCTCCGCCCGGTATCAGTCAGGTATAAAACTTCGTCGAAGTCAATATCAAAATAGGGTTCTCCAATAATCCCGAAATCCCTGTAATCGTAGTATTTCCACAACTGCCGGTTATCCCACCGGCTTAAAGGACTGCCGTGCATACAGATCGTTTCAACAGGAACGATACGGCGGAGCTTTGCTAAATTTTGTTCAAACAACATAATAGCTTTTTTATGGTCGCCCTTTGCAATAGCAAGATCCTCATAATGGTATCCGATCTCGTGCCCCAGATCATAAATCCTTCTTATCACATTTTCATCAAAACTACCGGAAACTATTCTGAAATAATAGGTCCCGACAATCCCAAGTAGATTTTCTATTTGAGCATTGAGCAGAGAATTCGTTTCTTTTTTATCGACATCATGACGCAAGATAACAAATTTAGGAACCGGGTTCCTGATAAATTCCATAAAAGGCTGAACAATAAATTGTTGCTTTTTAATCGAATTCAGGAGCTGATATAAAGCATGAAATGTGAAATCGTGCATTTGTAAATGATTAAATGCAAAAATAGATAAATTTTAATTAAGCCTTAAAAGAGTATTTCCAGAATCAGTCACGTATTTTATATTAAGTATGTTAATATAATGCTTTCATCATTGCATAGTCATATACTAATTATTGGAAGCTCTCCGTTTCTATACATGTTATTTGGTATTAATTTGTCTGATATGTTTTTTGCGACATATATAAGAGTTGACCAATTTTTTGTTTAGAAAGATACGGATGATTCCGGTTGCAATACAATAACCTGATATGACATTGTCTCTTAACGTAAAGAATAAAAGTGATCAAAGGAAACAAATCCCAAAGGTTTATATATTACTGGCATTTTTAATTTTTCCGTTTGCTCAAACGCTTGCTCAGGCTCCAGTCTGGAATTCAGGTCCGTCTCTGACTCCACAGCCCATAAGTGTCAGACTGGATTTTAATCTGAGTCGCCCCAGTTATGTGTATTATTATGTGATTCCTAACAATTATGCCTGCCAGACTGCAACAGTTATAAAAGATTATGCACAACGCCCTTTACCTTATGGTGCAATAGTCGCAAATGACAGGCTAACTTATGCCAGCGGGAATTATTCAATACAAATCTATGGAGAACTTACAAACCTGTCAGCAAATACTTTATATACAATACAAATTGTAGCTGAAAGTCAGTCATCACCAGGCTCATTCAGCACTGTTTCATGCCAGACCTTTAGAACCCTCCCCTGTCCCAAACCCGACATCCTAACCGGCTTCACCCAGACACAAATTTGTGTAAACAAGGGTGCTACTGCGCGTTTCAACGTAAGCGTTGATCCTGATCCTTCGGTTTCCGGGATCCTTAAAGGAACTACATGGTTCTTCGACTGGGGCGACGG
>JAAYUS010000250.1 GCA_012517605.1 Bacteroidales bacterium | reverse complement strand
GCCTTTCTCTTCACCTTTCTTTGCAGAACTTCCCTCATGAGTTTGTACGATGCTTCCTACCATGGTGGCACCAACTTCGGCCATAATAACATCACCAAACAAAGGATTTGAAAGAATTGTATATTCTCGTTTATTCAAACAGAATATTTCAGCCTTTTTACGAAGGGCAAATGGGTTGACGGAATAATAGTAACCTTCAACCTTTTTGTCCGGAGTCAAATTCCCACTGACCGGGAAATGAAAGCGGTGATAATCAACCGGGGCCAGACGGATGATAAAAAGGGCCCCATTACGATACTTTTGTGCAAGAACGGGATTGTCCAGAAAGGAAGATACATCAAATCGAAATCCTTTTATAACAAAATCAGAGTTGCTGATATCGGCATAAGCCAGGATCTTCCCATCTGCAGGTGATACAACAGTGTTAAAGCTGGTATCAACTGGTCTTACATTATCCTTAAGTTTTCGGGTAAAAAAATCGTTGAAATTATTAAACTCTCGTTCCTGAACGCCGCTCATATCAATATCAAAATCTTCAATAAAGTGATGTATCCTTTTCGCTGAAGAAGTCCGATCCATCATTTTACCATATATCGATGAAACCAGCTTTCTCTTCACCAACGCCCACAAGGTTGCTTCTCCTATAGGATTGTTATACAACCAAACCAACCACTTTTCTCCCGCTACCTTTTCTGTTTTTAACTGACCACTTTCCCTTTCATAATATTGAATGGGATTTTGCGGTGTCGACGGAAAGCAACCAATGATGATAATTATTGCAAGCAACAACAAAATGATACTCCACCTTTTTCTGGTTTTTGTTATTTTCATTTTTGGTTTGATTGCTTTGAGAAGCAAAATTAAATCAAACTCCTCTATTTTAACCCACATTCCGTTAACCAATATGTTTGTCAAGGTGTAAAATATTGCTGAACAGCATTTTAGAGATCTGTTCAAGGCTGTCTGTGTAAGTATTGAAGTCAGGTTGGTTTATTTCTGATAAATCGAACAAAGATTCAAGTATTGCTGCACATTCAAAGGTGCTTCCTCCGGCAACGGCCATAAGGTTCTTACGATCCTTATTGCTGAAGCGGGAAGAGCCTCCGGCAATGGTTAACATTTTGCTGAATGATGCGCGGAACGATCAGCATGTTTTGTCGGAAAAGGATGAGGGAGAGATGAGCAACATATTTGATCTCGAGAGTGAAATTGCCACAAAGGCCGCCTCGGTTCTTGTAACTGCACTGACAAGCGAAGAGATTATGAAAACACTAAAATTTTTTCTGACATGCTTTGTCGTAATTACTTTTTTTGGACTTGCTTCCTATTCCCAGGGGAATGTTAAAAAAATAGAATATTTAGGTGAAGATCTTGTTAATTATCAGCTCCCCGGTTTAACTGAAACAGCTCCCGGTTCCTATAGCGGTTGTTTGACATACCGGAATTTCAAATACCTGTGGAGAGCCGAGGGTACTTTTACAGGCGATGATTCTGGTAATAAATATTATACTTCTTATTTTGAAACCTATAATTATCCTGACTGGATGCCTGGACCGGTAGTAACAGGTGTAGGTACAATTCACATTAAGGATGAACAAGGTAAGGTTTGTTACACTACCCATTACCCCTGTTGTACCTCCATTTTACTGTAAATACAAACTGAGACCTGATTGTGCCATCTTTGCCGAAAAACTCGTTTTGGAGAAGCCAATCAGTACCCCTGACGTACCCAAATTACATACTGGTTATTGACCTTTTGATCCTGAAAGGCCTCTACCTATTTTAAATCACTAACATATCGTTATGACAATTAAATCTGAAAGAATGATAAACATTTTCATTTTGCCTGATTTGAAGTTCATTCATCTCAATTCATCAATTAATGACGAAAGAGCCCCTGAATTGTTGATCAGCTCAATCTGTTTATAAACCAGTTCGGCTCGTTTTTTGTTGAGCATGGCCATTTCTTTCTGGTAATCAATCTCTTCAGTCAGCAAATCATAGGCATTGATCTGCCCCTTATCAAATCTTTCCTGATACAATGAAAAGTTCTCCTTGTAAAGCGCGATGTTCTGTCTTAATAATTCAGTCTGATAACTAATCTCTCTTATCTCTTCATTAAGCAGAATGCTTTTATTTATGACACTGTTGACTTCATCTTCGAGTCTGTATTTAATTCCTTTTTCCTCAAGCTTAAGCTGGTTGACCCTGTTCTTTACACTGTTACCGGAAAAAATCTGCAATCTGAGACTCAGCCCAATATAGCTGCTTCCGTACCAGCTTCCTGACAGGATTGGATTGAAAGAATCCGTATACTGGTTTGCGCCGAGGAATCCCTCAAAACCAAGGGTAGGGGTATTTTTCATTTTTTCTGAGACCTGCTGCTGCGCCAGAAGCTCAGCCTGTAATCTGAGGCTTTCTACTGATGGGACAGAGTCAGGAAGAGGATATTTATTTACTGTTTTCAGTCCATTTTCGGAAAAAGGTGAAAAATCAAATTTTCCATCCAGTAATGTCTCAAGAGAAATTCCCGTAAGGAAGGCCATATAAATCTTTTCACTGGTAAGGGATGACGAAGCCGCAAAATAATTTGAGAGAGCATTATTATGGTTAAGAAGGGTCTTGTTGACTTCTGTTTTCAGCACCCTGCCCTCCCGGGATTTTGCCGCGAAAAGCTCTTTAATCCCTGAAGTCCGAATCGTATCGAGCTCTGCAGACCGGAGCTGTTCCTCATTAAGCCATATGTTTGTAAAGCTTTTTATGACTTCCATTTTCAGATCCCTTTCAGCGACAGCCGCATCGGTATTCTTCAGTTTCTCGTTGATCCTGCTTTCTGCAACCCGGCTCTTTATGGAGAAGTCGATTAAGGGCTGGTACAGACTTAATCCTGAATTTTGTTGCCAGATGGTTCCGAATTTTATCGGTCTTTTTTCGTCCGTTGGTATCTGATTGAACTGTCCGACAGGAATTATCTGTGTCGGAATAATTGAATTATACCTGTAGTTATAACTAAGTGAAAGGTCAGGAAGATACTTCTGGTATGCAGATGA
Organism: Bacteroidales bacterium; assembly: GCA_012517605.1. Classification (GTDB taxonomy): domain Bacteria; phylum Bacteroidota; class Bacteroidia; order Bacteroidales; family VadinHA17; genus LD21. The sequence goes on along the minus strand of JAAYUS010000250.1, from coordinate 6,626 downwards.
AGTCTGGAGCTTTGCTATTTCAATGTCAGTCCTGACCGCTTTTATATTTGCCCTGTTTGCCAGGGCAGCATCGATACAGGTTATAAGTTTTATCTCCTGCCCTGACAGCCTGTACGAAAGGCTGATAATTAGTATTAAGATTATTGATCCTGTCAAAGTTTTCATTTTTTAGCTTTTAAATTTTTCAGCCGCGAAATACAGCAGCCGGTTCAACATTGTTGATTGTTCGAATGGAGAAAAACAGGGAACTGCCAACTGAGATAAACAAAGTTACAAGAAAGAGGGCTGTATATTCGATGACTGAATATCTGATAACCAGACCAGCATTGGAAACTCCTGCCCGGAATCCTTCAAGAAGTATCATTGCGATTATAAAACCCGTAACTGCGAAAAGGAAGCTTTGTGTCAGAATTAGCCTGGTAATATACTGGTTCGTGGCGCCTATAGCCTTAAGTGTTCCATAATCCCTTATTCTGTCGACAGCTGAAGAATAGAGTGTGAGACCTATTATGAAAAACCCGCTTATAATTGCAAAAATCACGAGGGATCCGATGCTTGTTCCGATGTTTGATGATATTGTTATATAGCTGATAGTTGTTTTCCTTAGTTTCTCTGCATTCCATGCTTTGATTCCATAAACCGATCCGTTAATATTACTGACGACATCATCGACAGCATACCCGGGTTTGACCTGGACGGCTATTGTGCTTACCTTGGATTCGGGGAAGGATGTATAATACCGTGCCTTCGATAATGTAGTATAGAAGAATGAACCTGCAAAACCTCTCGCATTTTTTGTCAGCAGCTTTATCGTGGCACTTTTACCATTTATCTCAACTCTTGTACCGGGTTTTACGGGGTAATCGAATGTGGCCTGGTCGTAATACTCTGCGGAAACAGTTTCATCATCATTTAGTGAGGAAAGTTCCCCCTCGTTTATTGATTCGGGTTTCGGACCTGCAACAAACAACGGTGCTTCGCTTCCAATGATAAGCACAGGAGCAAGCTTGCCGTTCTCAAATTTGACCGATGCAGCCGAAACCACAATAGGAAAAGTATTCTTAACTCCTTCTATGCTTCTTAGTTCCCTTACAAGGCTCTCATTAAGCTTGGGAAGTTCATTCGCATTCCTTGTTATATTGTCAACAACCCAGATCTGGCCAATATCCTGCCTCGAGTTACTGACAAGGCCTCCCATTAATCCCGTCAGGAACTTCAGAATTCCTGCCTGCTGGCCGATGAGGAAGATGCTGACAACGATACCGATTATAACACCAATGCTCTTTACCTTGTCGTACCTTATGAACCTGTATGCTGTTGCTATCATAACTGGTTGCTGTTAAGTATAATTACCGATTCTACCTTAGAGTTCAGAATAAGCCCGTTGTCTCCGTCAAGCTTTATTCTGACTTCTCTTACAAGCCTGTCTTCCTGCTCATTTGCCTTCTGAGAGAAGAGAGATTTCTTTTTAAGGTACGGTGAAAGGAAGATGACTTTTCCTTTTGCCACTATTGAATCGCTTCCGATATACCTTATATCAGCATCGAGACCTTCACTGAGCCTGCCGGCAAAGAGCTCGTCCACTTCGGTTCTCACTGTCATTGGACCTGACGGGGCAACCTCGGCATATTTCTCAAACTGGTTTACAGCACTTCCTTTTTCAATATGCATTTCGAGCAATATTCCATCATAGGGTGATCGAAGTATTTTTTTTGAAGCTTCTGCTTCTGCATATTTTAACTGCTCTGAAAGCTCCCTCAGCCTGCTGACAGAAAGTTTTACTGAGGCGCTGCTCTTCTCAACAGCAAGCGACAGGGTGGTGACTTCTGTTTCAAGATCATCGAGAGTCTGTGTCGTTTCTGCACCTTTTAATTCCAGGCTTCTTACCGACTCCAGCAGCTTTTTCTTATTTTTAAGCTTTGCTTCCGATTCCAGCAGATTAAGCTTTTCAATCTCAACCTGTGATTTCTGTGAATCGTACTGGCTTCTTAACTGCGATACCCTTATCAGTTCAAGCTCATCATCGAGTCTTACCAGAGGCTCATCTTTTTTGATACCTTCACCGTCGTTCCTGAAGATCTCCTTTACAACACCGCCTGTGGAAGTTGCAAGACTTATGATTTCCTTTTCAGGTTCAACCTTGCCTACTCCTACAACTACCGATACGGGAACCATCGCACTGTTAACCGTTTTTGATGAGGTGTCCGGTTTATCCTTTTTATCGTTACTGCCGCCGCAGGCTGTAATGATCATTGGTATTAATACCAGATAGAACTTTCTGTTCATTTTTTTAAAATTTTATATCCTTTTTGTGATTTTGTTAGCTTAATTGTGGAATATCTCATCCTCAGATGGTTTATCGGATGCGATCCCGTTATTTACATAAATTATCCTGTCAGCAAAAGGTTTAAGCCTGAGATCATGAGTTACCACAATTACAGATTTTCCTGAATCTGACAGCATTTTAAGTTCTTCCATTACTATCCCTACACTATTTATATCAAGGGATGCGGTTGGTTCATCGCAAAGCATTAATGATGGTTCGGTAACAAGCGCTCTGGCAATTGCAACTCTCTGCTGCTGGCCGCCGCTAAGATTTTTCGGCAGGCTCTTCATCCTGCTTTCCATGTTAACCTTGCTGAGAGCTTCTTCAGCCTTAATCCTGGCTTCTTTTTTACCGGCTCCTGATAATATTAATGGCTGCATAACATTTTCCAGAACATTAAGCGGCGCAAGCAGGTTGAAGTTTTGAAAAACAAAACCTATATTTTTGAGTCTGACCCTTGCCAGTTCCTTGTCGCTCAGATTATTCACCAGGCGGTTATCTATATATACTTCACCTGTGGTAGGGAAGATCACACATCCAAGAAGTGAAAGAAGCGTCGTCTTGCCTGATCCCGACGGACCTATTATAAGAGTCAGTTCTTTCTTCCTAAAATCAAATGTTGTGGGTTGAAGTGCGGTAATAACAGTATCTCCCGTTTTGTACTCCTTACTTGCTCCTCTTACACTGGCTGCGATTTCCATCTCGATTTCATTTAATAACACATTTAACAATAAAAGTACAAAAGAGTTCAAAAAAGTATAAAATAATACGTAAATGAACTATAATTGTTTATTTTTGTTTATTCATAAACATTGTGGCAGCAGGTATGAAAAAGAGTGAAATACTCACAACCCTTATTAACAGGTTCTTCTCATTTGATTCTGAAAGGGGAAATCAGGAGGAGTACTCTATGGAAGAGTTTCTTGGTTACCTGAATGAAAAATCAGGTAGTCAAGAGTTGGCCATGAGAGAAATATCAGGAAAGAATCGGGATTGGTTTAAGGATGAATACCGCAATACTGCAAGTGATATTTCAATTCTGATTGTTCTGATGAATCGCTATGCAAAATGGTATATGAAGAAGGTAATCAGGGATAGTCAATTGCAGACACCTGATGAGTTTTCGTTCCTGATTACACTTATGACTTATGATAGTTTAAGTAAAAGTGAACTGATCACGAAGCAGGTTATGGAAAAAACTTCCGGAACAGAAGTAATACGGCGGCTTATAAAAAGAGGGCTGATAGCTGAATCAGCTGATAATACTGATAAGAGAAGCATCAGAGTCTCCATTACCAAATCGGGACGCGATGAGATACTACGTCTACTTCCGCTTATGAGCAAAGTGACTAAAATTGTCGTAGGCAATCTCAATGCTGAAGAGATCAACACACTTTCCTACCTGCTTAAAAAACTGGATTATTTCCATAACAACATTTATACAAACAAAAAGGGGCAGTCTTTCAATGAAATTTTAATCGAAACTTTATAATGGAAAACATTAAACAATTGAGATCTCTTGGCCGGACAGGTATAATGGTCAGCCCGATAGGACTGGGCTGCTGGCAGTTCAGCAAACAAAAGAATATGGCTGGAAAATTCTGGCCTGATCTTGATGACGACCTGATTGAAAGGATTGTTTCCCTTTCGATCGTGGGAGGCATTAACTGGTTTGATACAGCAGAAATCTATGGAGGAGGTGAATCAGAGAGAGCTCTGTCGAAGGCCCTAAAGGCTGCAGGCAAAAAACCTGGTAATGTCATTATTGCAACAAAGTGGTGGCCAATGTTCAGATTTGCTTCAAATATAAGCAAAACTATAAATAAACGAATCAGTCTGCTCGACCCTTATCCGATCGATCTATATCAGGTCCACCAGCCCTGGAGTTTCTCGAGTGAAAAAAGGGAGATGGAAAAAATGGCTGAACTCGTCAACAGGAAACTTATAAAGGCCGTGGGTGTGAGTAATTTTTCCGCTCAGAAAATGGAAAATGCATGGGAGACACTGCAAAAATACGGTATACCGCTTGCGACAAACCAGGTTAGGTACAACCTGCTTGACAGAAAGATAGAAACAAACGGAATTTTGGATCGTGCAAAAAAGCTTGGGATAACGATAATTGCATATTCGCCTCTTGCACAGGGTCTTGCTACCGGGAAGTTTCACGACAACCCTGAACTGTTAAAAAGTGCAGGTTACAGGAGATTGAGTTCACAATTCAGACCTGAAGGAATGAAGAAGAGCCGGCCGGTTATTGCATTGCTGAAGGAGCTTGCCGTTAAGTATAAAGTGACACCGGCTCAGGTGGCTCTTAATTGGGTTGTTCAGTTCAATGGCGATATGGTTGTGGCAATCCCTGGTGCAACAAAAGAGAAACATGTTAAAGAAAACCTGGGAGCACTGTCGTTCAGGATTTCTGACGAGGATTTGATCAGACTCGATAAAGTGAGCTCGATATTCAAATAAAGAGCGGAATAAAATCCGGCGACTTTGTAAAATTGCAAGTCTGGCTTAATGATAAAATATTTGGCTGTCAGTTTATCAATTGTTGCAACTTTAAATTGCGGATAGAAATGTCTACTTAGATTTATAAATAGTTTAAAATGAATTAATAAGATAGTCCGTCATTGAATTTGAAAGCCTTATTTGGAGCGTCAAATGGCACGTCCTCCAGCTGTTTTTTCACATCTTCCATCGTCAACGGGATCTCAAAGGAAAGTTTGCCTTTTGGATTGAATTTACCGAAAACAACATCGAGCAGTGCATTATCGAGGGCATCAAATATCATAATAGTTCCTTTTACAACCTGCTTTAAGTCAGTAGGTAACACACAACTTGAACCTGAGGGATTGAAGGCAACAACGACAGGTTTGCCGGATTTGGCAAGTGCCTTAATTTTTCCCCATTTATCAGATGGAAACGTAATGTCAACATCCCTTGCAGCGAAAGGATTCATGTTTGCTGCCATCTGCTGAGCATTCCTCTGCTGACCTGCTGCAACTTGCCTGTTTCCACCCTGTCCAGCTGCTGTACGAGGCCTGTTACCAGTGTTTCCTCCCTGAGCTGCAGGACCTCCGCCGAAACCTCTCTCTTCCTGCGTAGCTGCTCTGACAAGAATCAGATCAGCCTGCTTTGGATCATCAACAACGGTTGCATATTTTGCTGCGACCTCCCTGTCAATTCCATCAACATAAATCTTTATGTTTTCCTTAGCCGGAAGAACACCGTCATTGGTAAGCAGAACTATTGATTCGAGCTGAGCCTGATATCCTAATTTCTGGTTTTTCTCACTCCGGACAATATTTACTGCTGCTTCAGGATCAACGTAAGGATTTTCAAAAAGCCCCAGTTTGAAGTGCCATTGAAGTATCCGTGTTGCAGCCTGATTTATTCTCTGTTCTGTTACTTTTCCTTCTTTCACAAGTTCAATAACCAGGTTATTATTTGTTTCACTTCCCATTTGGTCAACGCCGGCATTAATTATCATTTCCATGTTATCCTTCAAAGTCGTTTTACCCTGCAAACTTGGCTTCAGAGGTCCGCGGCTCACTACACCCCAGTCGGTACAGATTGCACCTTTGAATCCCAGTTCATTGTAAAGAACTTCCGTCGACATGTGATAGGAATAATTCACATTGAGAGAATCATAATAAGTCCCGCTGTAATAACCCATTGCAGCCAGGGCTCCTTTTTCTATACCTGTTTTCCACGGGATGAGATGATAATCGAAATTATTTCCGGGATAAACCAGCCATTGGCCACTACCACCTTTATGGGGACCTGATCCGGGCCAGTGTTTCAAATGAACCAAAATCTTGCCGGGCCCAATGTTCTTGCCTTGGGCACCATCCATGAAGGCAGCAAGCATTTCTGCTGTAAGGTTTGCATCTTCCGAAAAGCAGCCCATATTGCGTCCCCATCTTGGTTCTGTCATAACATCTATCTGTGGTCCCAGGATCATATGTAACCCGACTGCCCGATACTCTTCTGCCACAACCTCGCCAAATTTTCTAACGATAGCTGTATCACGGGATGAAGTAATGCCAACCTGACCTTCCTTGCTTGGCCATTGTGAGAAGTATTGCTTTCCGCTCACATGAGCGCCTAATGTAGCCCCGTGCCTGGGATCGGTTGAAAACATTATTGGCACACCAAGCCTTGTAGCCTCCGCAATCTCCTGCATTTTGTTAGACCAGTTAGCGAATTCACGGATAGGTGCAACACCATTATTGAGGATATTACGGAAATTCTTTTCTTCTATATATGATTTTGCGGTTGCAGCTCTTCTCATCTGGCCCAT
>JAAYUS010000249.1 GCA_012517605.1 Bacteroidales bacterium | reverse complement strand
TGTTACACATCAAATTTATTTTTCGTCAAAGCTATTCATTACAATTTTAGATATTTTGCACATCTTTTTGTATTATATCCAATCATTCAGATTGGAACAATTTAAATTGATGATGTAATAATTGCATTTTGTAAAAAAAATATTTAAATTTACAGATTGATAAACCTGAAAACAGAATATCCGGAGTAAAATCCGTGCAGAAAGAAAAAGACAATTAAGATATTTAAAGTGTGATACTTTAGAAAGAAGCTTTTACTGTCCAAAAGCAATTTTTCCATTCTTTTCATGGCTGCCCCGACAATCCAAGTCGGGGCTTTTTTGTGGGAAGATGCATCTATGCACGGATCAGTCATTTTTGACTTTCACCTGCATGTTTTCAATTTTGCTGAATGAAGTTGTCAGTCCTTTAATGACAGCCGAACTTAAACCCTGATGCTCCATTTCGTTAAGTCCGGAAATGGTTATTCCCTGAGGTGTCGTGACCTTGTCAATTTCCATCTCGGGATGATGGGTTGTCTCAAGTATCAGTCCTGCAGCTCCTTTCACAGTCTGTGCAGTAATGAGATGGGAAATCTCGGAATTGAAGCCTATTTCGATACCCCCCTGCGACATCGCTCTCATAAATCTCAGGGCAAATGCAATACCGCATGCGCCAATTACAGTTGCGGCGCTCATAAGCTCCTCGGGTATTACCAGGATTTTTCCCATTTTCCCGAAAAGTGAAATGATCTTCTCTTTGTCTTCTGATCCAGTCCTGCTGAATGATATACAGGTCATCGACTGACATATCTCGAGTGCAGTATTGGGCATTATCCTTATATTCGGAACGTTTTCCCGGATTGCTGATTCGATGTCATCATGTGTTATTCCTGTAACAGTAGAAACAATTATCTGATCTGAGGATATTGAATCATTTATCTCAGCGCTGACAGTTCCGAACTGCTGGGGCTTTACAGATATTACAATAATTTCTGCTTCTTCAACAGCCTTCCTGTTGTCATCTGTAGCATTAAACCCGTTTTCCCTCAGAAAGGAGATCCTCGATTCACGTTTGTCAGTCAGAATAATATTACTGATGTCAAATGATCCTGATCTGATAAGTCCTTTTGCCAGGGCAGTTCCTATATTTCCTGCACCAATTATTGCAATTTTGTTTTTGGCCATGACTATTTACTTTAAGACCGGAAAGATAAATAAATCCGGGGAACCTCATTTCAGGTACCTTAAACAATACCGCTGCATAAATCTTATTTTCTGTGCATTTCTGAGGAATATTCTGTGAGTCCCTTTCCTGTGTTAAATTGTGTTAAATGCTTGTTATCAGCGGATTTGATCTTTCTTTTTACTTATCTTGCATCGCGAAAATCCCAGAAGACGGAATGAAAAAATTTTTCTTTTTTGCAATTTTGTCTATATTTCTGTCATCCTGCAAATCAAACAGCGACAGGCTTCTTAAGCAAGCTGAAAGGCTCCATGGCAAAATACTTACTGTCGACACCCACTGCGATACTCCAATGGATATGGCAAGCGATGGCTTCGATCTTGGGGTGCGCCACAACGAGGGGTGTGTCGATTTCCCGCGGATGAAGGAAGGTGGACTTGATGCAGAATTCTTTGCTGTTTTTACAAGCCAGGGGGCAAGGAATGACTCAACCTATGACAAAGTCTACAGGGAGGCTCTTAACGTTCTTCAGACAATCCATGAAAATGTCGGAAAGAATGCTTCAATGGCCGGTATTGCTGTTTCTCCTGCCGATGCGTATAAGCTTAAAAAAGACGGTAAAATTGCTGCATTCATTGGCATTGAAAATGGATATCCTTTAGGGAAGGACATTTCCAGGATAAAGGAATTATATGACCGCGGAGCAAGATATATAACGCTGTCTCATACAAGAAATAATGATATTTGCGATTCATCCACCGATCCCGGAGGGCCTGAACATAACGGACTTTCACAATTTGGTGAGGAAGTTGTTAAAGAGATGAACAGGCTTGGAATGATGATCGATGTATCACATATTTCAGATAAATCATTTTACGATGTGCTTAAAATCTCTAAAGCTCCGGTTATAGCATCACATTCTTCATGCAGGGCATTATGCGGCAGTCCAAGGAATCTGACCGACGATATGCTTCTGGCCCTGAAACAAAACAGAGGCGTGATACAGATCTGCATTCTTAGCGATTATATTAAAACGCCTGATCCTAACCCGGAACTCGAATCCAGGCTTGCCGAACTCAGGAACAGATACGGGAATTATGACACAATCCCCGAAGCGAGAAGAAAAATTATCCGCGCAGAATATAATGAGATTCAGAAAAAGTATAAAAAGCTTGCAACTGTAAAGGATGTAGTTGATCATATTGACCATGTTGTCCAGGTAATAGGCATCGATTATGCAGGGATAGGTACCGACTTCGACGGTGGCGGCGGTGTCGAGGGCTGCAAAAGCGTCGCCGACATGAAAAACATTACGGCCGAATTGTTGCTGAGAGGGTATTCCAGATCAGACATTGAAAAGATCTGGGGTGGAAACATAATGAGAGTGTTTAAGGAAGCAGAGCGGCTCAGGGGGGAGTGATATCTCATTCTTCCCCGGCCTGTCTCCGGCTATACATTCTTTACTCTTGAAAATCTTAATGACTTTGTCATCCAGTTGGGCAGGGGCCTGTATGAGCGCCTCCTGGTGAGATCGAGATACCATCCGATCTTTTTTATTACCGGCAGCTTGTGTGATTCCACAAATTCAATCAAAATACCGTCAGGGTCCTCTATATATGCAAAATGACCGGCTGCTTCGCCCATGTCAAAACTGCTTCCCTGTTTGCTTTCCTTGCTGTCGACCACAAACGGGAACCCTTTTGCCCTGCAAAAATCACGCAGATCATCCATCCCCCAGATATCATAGCAAAGGTGAATGAATCCGGGATCACCCCAGAAACGGTCGTGATAGATCTTTTTCCCGGGATTGGTCACCGAGCTGATGAGCTCAATTTCGCTCTGGCCGAAGATCCTGCTGAAAAATCCGGAGAATGGCCTTGACCGATGCAGAAGCACTCTGCGGAATTCACCTGATCCTCCCGGCAAAACGGCAAGATCGGGAAATATTCCGGTGGAATCATAAACTACCTTGTCGTAGCCAAGTATCCCTGAATATATCTCCTTTGATCTTTCAATGTCAGTAACTCCAATTACAGCCCCGTATGATCCGCCTGTCGGCTTCTTTTCATTCATGAACCACTGATCTGATGCAACCATCTGGAAAATATTGCCAAACGGATCTTTTAGGAAGAAAGTCCTGCCACCCGACGGATCCTTTGCCGGTTCTCCTAGTGTTTCACAGTTTTTCTGTCTGAAGAATGAATAAGACTCATCAATATTCTTAACCTTTATCTTGCAAATAAGGATGCCAAGGTCGCCAATCCTTATTTCTTCGCTTATCATCACAGGAGTTCTTCCTTTGTACTGCCATATTTCGAAACCACCCCCGCTCTGAAGATTCAGGGCAAGTATCGCGTGGCGGCTCTGAGGTTTTCCACCTGTATACGGAAGCATGAATCTGGCCTCTGTTTCATCATCGAAAATGCGGCAATCCATCCCGAACATTTTGATGTACCATGCCCACGCTTCCTTAAGGTTCTTTACCCCGATCCCTATCTGCTGAATACCTCCCAGTTGATAATTGCTCATTGTTTTATGGTTTATGCAAATTTATGTAGATTTTATCTTGTCGGCAATCCTGAAAAACAGCCATGGACATATACGCCTGATATACAGCAGGAACAGTTCCCCTTTGCCAACAAGTATCTCTCTTTTGTCCTTTGTTATTCCTTTTATTATAATATCAGCGGCCTGCTCAGGAAGCAAACCGTTTGCCTGTCCGTCATCCATCTTTCCGTGCTCCCTGCCTTCCTTGTCGAGTGCATGAAATGAAATCTGAGTCCTTACCCTTCCCGGAATAATGACAGATGCCCTGATATTGTTCCGCTTGTTTTCAAGATAAAGTGTTTCTATGAAACCATGAATTGCCTGTTTTGATGCCGAATAGGCTGAACGGAGTGGAAATCCGAAACGCCCTGTGATACTGCTTGTTGCCAGAATATGCCCGGACTTTCTCCTTATCATGTGAGGAAGAACGGCTTTTATAAGGGCAATGGTGCCGAAATAGTTGATCTCGAAGATCTTTCTGTCGAGCCATATTGGAGTCTCCTCAATCCTTGCCCTCTGGCTGATACCTCCTAAATTCAGGAGATAGTCTATCCTTCCTTCGCGCCTCACCTGTTGTTCTACAAGAGCTTCAATATCTGATGTTTCTGAAAGGTCGAAAGCGGCGCAGCTGACATTTCCGGAATTATCTCCGCAGGCTTCCCTGACACGCTCAAGTCCTGTAATGTCGTTTGATGAAATAATGAGCCTGGCTCCAAGTTCAGCGAACTTATAAACAAGTGCTTCTCCAATGCCGGATGAAGCTCCGGTCACCCATACAACCTTTCCCAGGAAAAAACTATTTCTCTTCATTGTTCATTTTTGCTATAAGAGAAATAAGCTCATTGTAGTCTTTTCTCAGTATAAGGTAATCCGGATTCTTCATGCGCATATATTTCCTTAACCTGAACCCTCCCAAGATCCTTTTTGCTAGTAAGTTGTAATTCCATGCAAAGATCCCCGATACTGGTATTGTCAAAAAAATCATCAATGCCAGCCACCATGGGGAGAAAATTAAAAGGCAGGCAACCAGGTATAACGGCATGAATATAAGGGCAAGAGCCAGCGACATTCCATACCGGAGAGAACTGTGAAACTGGGGATCCCTGGTTTTCTTTATCTGTAATTCAGGAAGAGTGACAAAGGTAAGAGTAAATATATTGCCAAAAAGCCACAGGGGAAACGTAACAACAAGTCCGGCAATGCCGGCGATCAGCCAGCCGAGAGGATGTTTCTTCTTTTCAAGCAGCCTGTAGCTGATATTCAGATCTTCTGCTTTCTGCCTGACCTGCAGGCTTAAACTGCATATCCTGTTATATGTTCCGGGATCTGAGATCTTCAGCTTGTTGAGATTTTCAATCAGCTTTCTGTCCCTGAAAAGTTTTGGATATTTAATATCATCACTGTACTTTCCGTTTATGATGCTCCTGAGTTCATCTATCGCTTCGTAATCCTCCACAGATTCAATGTGGACCATTACCTGTTTTATTTCTGATGAGAGCCTGTTTCTCAGCTCATTCAGGGCTTTTTCAGGAGCTTGTCTGTAAAGATCATGATACTGTGATACTTCTATCGGTTTCCCGTAAACTACCGTTAATACCTGACGGTATCTTGTGTAATTCGAGAATTCGATCCCTACAGGTATTATTTTTATTTTAAGGCTGAATCCCGATGCTTCATCAGCCTGAAATGCCACTCTGCAAATTCCTTTTTTAAGCTGCCTGAGCCTGCGGAATCCTGCATGGTCACCCTCCGGAAGAATTACAAGTCCGTTCTTATGTCTTAGAACATCAATTGTCTTTTCGAATATCTCATCATTTTCCTTTAGAGTGCCATAACCGTCCCTGATCCTGTAAACGGGAAGGATCTTAAGGAAATAAAGCAATGCAGCGATTATTTTCTTTTTGAAGATATCGGCCCGCGCAAGGAAAACAGGCTGCCCGCTGTGTGTGAAGAGGACAGCCAGAGCATCCATAAGTGCATTCTGATGATTGGGAGCAAAAATGAGATGATCGTCGGGATTTATATTCTCAACGCCTACCACTATCACCTTCCTGTAAAATATCTTATCGTGCCACAGGCCTGCCGTCTTTTTCAAAAGAGCATATCGCGTCGAATATTTTTCAATATTGTTCCTTCCCATTTATTAAGGTAAAATTGATCAATGCAGGTTTAAAACTTTTGAAACAACAGGAGTTTTCCAATGCAAGTTAAAAAAATTACATGCAGTCGTTATTCTGACCCGTGAAAATTGTAATCATTAAATTCATTAATACGTCTTTTTAACACCCCTGGAAGTCGTCGAATCCATCAAAAAAGCTATCAAGGTCCCTTCTTTCCTTTTTTGTGGGCCGGCCTGTTCCTTTTTCCCTGTACCCTGCAAATCCGGCATTCTTAAGTTCAAGCTTATGTTTTTCCTCTTCCGGGGTGAGATCTTCGACATAGTTTCCTGCCAGTTTTGCACCGACACGGTTTTCAACAGGTTCAATTACCCTGAAGGTAAAGCTTACAGGAGGTTTTTTGACGACTATGATTTCCCCTGCACATATTGTCCTTGATGGCTTGACCTGGATATTGTTGATGATGACCCTTCCTTTTTTGCAGGCTTCGGTGGCAATGCTTCTGGTTTTAAATATTCTTACCGACCAGAGGAATTTGTCAATTCTTATCGCTTTTGCTTCCGGCATCGTCAGTTCCCTTTTTATCCTGCATGGTTTTATCAGAGGTAACATTATTTCCTGGATGTGAAGGCAGTTTAGCAAGCCGGTTGAAGGCTGTCATTGTACGATCTGTTCCAACTGTGCTGAACGATTTTATCATGTCAATGACAATCGAGATCCTGCCTTTCAGAAATTCCTTTTCTTCCTCGTTCCATCTTCCCAGGACATAGTTTACCTGCGAGCCTTTTTTAAAACCGTTACCGATCCCTATTCTTATTCTTGCATATTCCGTGGTGCCAAGAATGGTATTTATATGTGCGAGACCGTTATGCCCTCCGTCGCTGCCTTTGGGCCTCATCCTTATGCTTCCCAGGGGAAGTGCGATATCATCTACAATAACAAGCAGCCTGTCAGCTTCAGTCTTTTCCTTTTTCATCCAGTAACTTACAGCATTGCCGCTTAAATTCATATAAGTGGAAGGTTTGAGAAGAATGAGGGTCCTTCCCTTGTATTTCACCTCGCATACAGCGCCATATCGTTTGTCTTCGAAACCGGCCCCTGCCTCGGAAGCAAACATATCTAGAATTGTAAAACCAATATTGTGACGGGTATCAGCGTACTCGTCACCAATATTTCCCAGGCCAACTATTAGGTATTTCATTGTGCCTGAATATTTTCCGGGATTATCTTATCAGCTTTTCTGTTCAGCGGGAGCACCTTCGGTAGCTTCAGCAGGTTTTTCAGCGCCTTCAGCACCTTCAGTTTCCTCCTTAACAGCAACGCGTGAGCTTGCTACTGAAAGAACGGTTGTGATCTTGGGATCAACCAGCTCAATTTTATCATATGACAGATCTCCAACCTTAACAGAATGGTTGATCTTAACATCCGTTATGTCAATGACCAGGTTTTCAGGAATATCATTGGCAAATCCCCTTACCTTAAGATGTCTTTTCTTGATTCTGAGTTTTCCTCCGGCCTTAACACCTACAGAATCGCCTGTTATTTTAACAGGAAGGCTGATTATAATTGGTTTGTCATCATAAATCTCCATGAAATCCACATGAATGATCCTGTCAGTTACCGGATGGAACTGAACATCCTGAAGAACAGCTTTGTATGACTTGCCATCAAGGTCAAGATTAACAATGTGTGCATCAGGTGTATATATAAGGTTCTTGAAGTTGTTCTCGTGAGTATAGAAGTGGATATTCCCCTCTTTATTATATATCACGCAGGGTACATTGCCGTCTTTTCTCAGTCTCTTTGAATCTTTTTTTCCAAGTTCATTTCTGATGGATCCTTTAATCTCAAGTGTCTTCATTTGATAAATATTATTGTGCTACTCAGAGTTGTCTTCCTGACATCTCCCCATTACACGTTTGACTTATTTCAAAAAATTGGACTGCAAATATATTACAAAGAATTCAGAATACAAAACTCGTGCTTATTGAACGGTTCATATTCACAGCCTGAATTGCAGTGGCGAATAATTGAGCGATTGAGAGCACCTTTATCTTATCGGATTTATTGACAAAAGGTACTGAATCTGTTACGACAAGTTCGGTAATCGGCGAACGGTCGATTCTTTCAATGGCGTTACCTGATAAAATAGGGTGGGTAGCAAATGCCCTTATGCTTCTTGCTCCTTTTTCTTTCATCTTCTGAGCGGCGAGGGCAAGTGTGCCTGCAGTATCGATCATATCATCTATAATCACCACATTTCTGTCCTCGACTTCTCCGATTATTGACATTTCCTCAACCACATTGGGCTTTTTTCTCAACTTGTAGCACAGCACCATTTCCGACTGGAGATGGCGTGAATATGCGTTGGCTCTTTTCGAACCACCCATATCGGGAGCCGATACAGTAAGATTCTCAAGCTTAAGATTTTCAATATAAGGGGCAAAGATCGCTGAGCCGAAAAGGTGGTCGACGGGCACATTGAAGAAACCCTGTATCTGGTCGGCATGGAGATCCATTGTGATAACCCTGTCGACACCGGCAGTGGAAAGCAGGTCTGCCATAAGCTTTGATCCTATTGAAACCCTCGGCCTGTCTTTGCGATCCTGCCGTGCAAAGCCAAAATAGGGTATTACGGCAATGACTTTATATGCTGAGGCACGTTTTGCTGCATCGATCATAAGAAGCAGCTCAAAAAGATTTTCAGCAGGAGGATTGGTCGACTGAACTATGAAAACCATGTCACCCCTTACTGATTCATCAAAACAAGGTTGAAATTCACCGTCACTGAATTCAGTAACTGAGCTCTTTCCAAGCTCCATACCAAGCTCATTTGCAATCCTCTGGGCCAGGTGTTTTGTAGCTCTGCAGGAAAAAATCTTCATGGGTGCCTTGCCATACATCTTACTGAGATTTTGAGGTTTTTTAAAAGGATTTTCCGGGTACAAAATTATAATTTCCGGATTAAATCATGTTGATTTTGATAAATTGTTCATAGTTTCTTCTATGAAATCAAGTATTTCCTCCCTTCCCGTCTTCTTAACGGAAGATGTCACAAAGGTAACTGGCAGAGATTCCCATATTTCAAGCATTACCTTATCATAATCCCTTATGCTTTTTTCTATAAGGGTACCCGATAGCTTGTCACTCTTGGTGAATACCCTTGCAAAGGGAACTCCATTCCTTCCAAGGAATTCCATGAACTGAAGGTCCGATTTCTGTGGCTTGTGACGGGGATCCAGAAGAACAAAAAGGCAGACAAGGTTTTCCCTTTTGAGAATGTATTCTTCAGTGTTCCTTACCCATTTCCCCCTTTCTGTGGCTGCCACCCGGGCATATCCATAACCTGGAAGATCAACGAGATACCAGCTTTCATTGACAAGAAAATGGTTTATGGTCCTGGTCTTTCCAGGACTTCCGGAGATCTTTGCCAGACGTGAATTTCCGGTCAGAAGATTGACAAGTGACGATTTTCCGACATTCGACCGCCCGATAAAACCGAACTCCGGCTTCTCAGGTCCGGGGCACTGTTTTATTGATGCACTGCTGCTTACAAAAGTGGCGGAATGAATTATCATGCGCAGCGGCTATTATTTAAGGTCTTTATATGGCAGTTCTATCTTTTTGCCTGTAAGATAATTATTCCCCATACCAGTAATTATAGAGGCTATTATATTGATGTAACCCGGCTGCTCCGTTCCTGTCTTCTTCAGATCAACATAGTACCTGCCGTCAATGCTCCTGATGCCTTCATATTTTGTGGAATCGAAAACCCCGTTTATGAATTCACCGCGATAGAATTTCACCTTTGCCTGTTTATCCGTCGTAGCAAGATTAACCCTAATGCTTCCTGATTTGAAATAGTTGTCCTCAATACTAAAGGTTATCGAGGGATAATCTGTTATCAGTTTGCCCGTTGCCGTAAATTCTTCCAGCAAAGGGGTGCGGTGACCTTTGAGATAACCTATTTTTGCCTTTAACCGGCCGTTCCTGTAATATTGTTTCTGGATTCCGTCGACAGTGTCATTCCTGAAAGGGGTTGCCCTGAAAACCTGTCCTTCAGCATAATACCATCTTGCAGTGTCCTGCTTGTGACCATTTACATAATTAAAAGTCTGGTATAACTGTCCGCCGGCATAGTATGTCCGTGTTTCACCATCTACAACGCCATTCTTATATGTAACCTCCTTTATCAGCTTGTCGTGGCTGTAGAATTGTTTTATGCCGGTATAACCTGTGTCCGTAACAGTAACAGCAGCAGCTTCAGAACCTGCTCCTTTTTTTGAGCCGCCTTTCCCTGCACAACCTGCAATAAAAAGCAATATGAGCAATATGTGCAGCAGATAAATCGATTTTTTCATGACAGCCTTGGATGTTTTAATCATTTTTTGGATTGTTTATATATATTTCAAGAGTTTCTGCTGCTGAGTCCGATTCAAGAATCACATTCGTAATGACCGCAGGTATCAGGATTGTTTCTCCTTTTGAGACATTTTCCGTGTTACCGTCCCATTTTATTCTGAATCCTCCCTCTGTACAGATATAGATCACAAATGAATCAAGCTCCGTGTAATCCCTCTCTACAGGTTTGTCGAATGAGATGGCATTGACCTCAAAAAACTCACATTTCACAAGATTTTCAGGATGGTTTTTTTTCAGGTCTTTTCTTATTCCGGTCTTTCCGGAGGCATTGTAATCAATTGCGTCAAGCGCAAGATCAGTGTGCAGTTCACGGTGATTGCCCTGATCATCCTTTCTGCCCCAGTCATAAATCCTGTAGGTAATGTCGGAGGTCTGCTGGATCTCTGCCAGGACCACACCTCCACCTATGGCATGAATGCGGCCGGCAGGAGTGAAAAACGTATCCCCGGGCTCCGGATGCTCGGCATTCAAAAGCGAAGGAAGCGTATCATGTGCAAGCGCATCCTGGTAAATTTCGCGGGTGACAGGCTTTGAGAAGCCAGTATATATCTTTGAATCCCTTTCACTTTGAAGAATGTACCACATCTCTGTCTTCCCGTACGCTGAATGTCTCTTCTTTGCCATTTCATTATCCGGATGAACCTGTATGGAAAGATCTTCCTTTGCTTCAATGAGCTTTATAAGAAGAGGAAACTCATTACCGAATTTTTCATATATCGACTCACCGGTGATATCGCCCATATAAACCTCAATGATCTCTTCAATGTTATTGCCGGCAAGGAAACCATTGCTGACAACCGACAGATTATCAGATACAGCAGATATCTCCCAGCTCTCGCCAATATTCGCAAGTTTCCCCTTGTCCTTTCCATAATATTCTGCAAGTGTATTTCCGCCCCAGATCTTTTCTTTCAGAAGAGGTTCAAATTTTAGAGGATATAGTTCAGACATTGTATTGATTATTATTTATTCCGGGCAATTCAGGCAAAAAGGGAAATATTATATGGCATTAAACTTTAAATAGTAAGCGGTGCTGCTATGCTGTAAATAATTATAAGTGATTGTTAGTAATCATCAGCAGAGATATATGAACAACTATGTATGACTTATTTTCAATCATTTTCTTCTTTTAAAGATAACCCCTTTCCAGTTTCCTTAAAGGGGAAAAAGCTTCCTGCAGGTGCCCATCCCCAGTGGGGGCATCCCGAAATTACGGGAGGGAAGTGAATAATAGCTTCTAATAGTTTTTCTCTATAATTATGATTACTGACACTCATTTTATTATTTTTGATATTATATTCATCTGCAAAAGTAATAATAAATGCTAATTGTTGGAATAGCAGGAGGGACAGGTTCGGGAAAAACCACGGTTGTAAAAAAGGTCATTGAGAGGTTTCCGAATGATGAAGTTGTAGTTATACCCCAGGATGCATATTACAAGGATAACGGACACATTCCTCTTCAGGAAAGGCAGCTTATAAATTTTGACCACCCCGATTCTCTTGAATTCAGTCTGCTTATTGAACATCTTGAGGAACTTAAGAAAGGAAAGAGCATTGAAATGCCAGTTTATTCCTATCTGACGTGCCTGAGATCGAAGGAGACAATAACCGTAAAACCGGCAAGGGTTGTGCTTGTTGAGGGAATTCTGATACTTACCGACCCGGGGCTGAGGAATATGTTCGATATCAAGGTTTTTGTTGATGCTGACGCCGACGACCGGCTGGGGAGGGTTATTCAGCGCGATATAGTCGAAAGAGGCCGTTCAGTGCTTATGGTGCTTGAAAGATATCATGCAACTGTCAAGCCTTCCCATCTTCAGTTCATCGAACCGTCAAAAAGGTATGCCGACATTATTATCCCTGGCGGAGGTGAAAACCAGGTTGGAATTGAAGTTCTTATCTCAATAATTGAAAAACATCTTTAATCTTCACCATGCTGTCTGACAAACGACCGGAGGATATTTTGTTCCTCGATATCGAGACTGTGCCAACGGCATCGTCATATGATCTTCTTGATCCATCACTCCAGGAACACTGGGATAAAAAGTCGCGTCAGTTCAGGAATGAAGATGAGACTCCCGGCGATGTTTACCAGAGAGCCGGGATATATGCCGAATTTGGTAAGATCATATGTGTCTCGGCCGGAGTAATTTGCAGCAGGGATCCTTTCGCCTTCAGGTTGAAGTCTTTCTACGGTGATGATGAAAAATCCCTTCTTTCCGGTTTCACTGAAATGGTGACAAAATTTTCAAGGAACAGGGAAGCGTTATTATGCGCACATAACGGAAAGGAATTTGACTATCCCTATATTGCAAGGCGAATGGTGATCAACGGAATGAAAATTCCCGATATACTTGATAATGCCGGGAAAAAGCCCTGGGAGGTCCATCTTCTCGATACTCTTGATCTCTGGAAATTCGGTGATTACAAGAGCTATACATCTCTCAGCCTTCTCACATCAGTGCTTGGCATCCCTACGCCAAAGGACGATATAGATGGCAGCATGGTAGCCGGAATTTATTATAATGAGCATGATATCAAGAGGATAGTAAAATACTGCGAAAAGGATGTGCTTGCAGTTGCCAGGGTGCTGATCCGCTTTATGAATCTTCCGGGAATTGATGATGAAAGAGTAGAATCAGTGACCCGGTTCTGATCAGTATAAATCGAGAAGCCTGAGAAAACAGTCTCTTACAAAACCGGGATTGTCGGCATGGACCCAGTGTCCTGCACCGGGGATGGTTATAATCTCAGCGCCGGGTAATAAAAAGCTGATCCGGCGGATATCATCAGCTGTAATATAGTCAGAATTTTCCCCTTTCAGAAAATATACCGGGAACCCCGATATTTCAGTGATGCTTCCTGATTCAGGAACAGCATTGCCGGCAATCGCGCTTATATTATTAAGTATTGCGTCATAATTTATTTTCCACGAAAAAGAATTGTCCGATTCTCTTTTTAGGTTTTTGAGTACCAGTTCCCTGATTCTTTCCGATCCTATCCTTTCACTGAGCAGGGCCTCTGCATCCGAACGTGATTTTATCACGGAAAGGTCGGTTGTACGCATAAAATCGAGAATTGCAAGATGCAGGCTGAATTCGGCATTAATATCTCCCGGATGTCCGAACGGAGAAATATCGGCTATAAGAAGACCTGAAAGCCTTGAGGAATCATCGGATGCAAACCTGATGGCGGTTTTGCCTCCCATGCTGTGGCCTGCAAGAAAGAATTTTTCCAGCCCGATAAGATCTGCAAGTTCTGCAAGGTCATCTGCCATTGAGCTATAATCATGAACAGGGCTGTGTGGTGACTGGCCATGATTTCTGAGATCAGGAAGGTACACTGTAAAACTGCTGCTTATGCTTTTCGCGAATGTAACCCAGTTGTCTGAAGATCCAAACAGGCCGTGAAGTATTACAAGCGGGGGACCTGAACCATATTTCCTGCAAAAAAGTCTCATCTGTTCATTTCAGTCAGCAAGCTGCCGCTTGTACATCTGGATTGTATTCTCAAGGCCAAGATAAAGTGCATCGGCAATAAGGGCATGACCTATTGAGACTTCCATGAGCCATGGAATATTCATATGAAGAAACCTCAGGTTGTCGAGGTTCAGGTCGTGACCTGCATTGACACCAAGTCCGGCACTTTGTGCAACTTTTGCGGCATTAACGAACGGAGTCACCGCTTCGACCGCATTCCTGTCGAACCCTGATGCATAGGGTTCCGTATAAAGCTCAATCCTGTCGGTGCCTGTTCTGGCAGCCTGCTCTATATTCATCGTGTCGGTATCAACAAAGATTGAGGTCCTTATACCTTCCTTCCTGAATGTCGATACTATGTCGGTAAGGAAAAGCCTGTATCTCATCACATCCCACCCGGCATTAGAGGTAATTGCATCATGGGCGTCAGGCACGAGGGTTACCTGGTCAGGCTTAACCGACAATACAAGGTCGACAAAACTGTCGGAAGGATAACCTTCAATATTGAATTCGGTGGTAATTACCGGCCTGATTTCGAGTACATCCCTGTATCTGATATGGCGCTCATCGGGCCTCGGATGGACGGTTATGCCTTCTGCGCCGAACAGTTCACAGTTTATTGCTGCGGTTTTTACATTTGGAACATTACCGCCCCTGGCATTCCGTAATGTGGCAATCTTGTTAATATTAACACTTAACTTTGTCATAATAAAAAAAGTGATTGTCCGTATAGTTATGTAAGGCAAAAATACAACAACTGACTTTTTTTTTCTTATTTTAGTTGAAATTTAAAGCTTAAGACACCGCAAATGGTTGCCAAAGACTTGATATCAGATGTGATACCTCCTCTTAAGACCTCCGATACAGGCCAGACTGCGCTGAACTGGATGGAGATTTTCAGGATATCCCATCTCCCTATTGTTAACAATCAGGATTTCCTTGGCCTTATTTCCGACACTGATATCTATGATATGAATCAGCCAGAGGAGCCAATTGGCAATCACGCACTTACACTTCTGAAGCCGTTTGTCACCACCGAACAGCATCTTTTTGAGGTTATCGGACTGGCTTCAAGGCTTAAGCTCACAGTTGTTCCCGTACTCGATGAAAAGCAACGTTACAAAGGTGTTGTAACAACAACCGATCTGATCCGTTATCTGGCAGGGATCTCTTCTATGGATCAGCAGGGCGCCATCATTGTGCTTGAAATACTTGAAAGGGATTATTCGCTTTCACAGATCGCACAGATAGTTGAAAGCAACAATGTAAAGGTGCTCAGCATGTATTTAACATCCCCGCCCGATTCCACCAGGCTTGAGGTAACTCTGAAGCTTAATTCAAACGAGATAGCATCAGTAATACGTACTTTTGAAAGGTACAGCTACGAAGTCAAAACATGGGTTACTACCGACGATTCCATGGACAGGTTCTACTCTGAAAGGTTTGATCTTCTAATGAAGTACCTGAATATCTGAAACCATGCTTAAATCGGTCGCCATTTACAGTAAAGAAAGCAATCCGAGGACTGCATCCTGCATAAGTACGCTGCTAAGGGAGTTCTGCAAGAGGGGAATACGGATCTATATTCATCAGAGGACCTTTGATGATCCGGGCTGCAGTGAAAAGCCGCTGATTGAGAAATTTGATGACATAAAGGCGCTTGATACAATTCCGGACCTTGTTCTTAGCGTGGGAGGCGACGGCACCTTCCTCGAAACTATGCTCAGGGTAAGGGAACCGGGGATCCCTATCGCAGGGGTAAATGCAGGAAGGATGGGCTTTCTTGCCAATATATCTGAAGATGATTTAGCCAGTTCCGTCGACCTGCTGTGTCAGGGAAGGTATAAAGTGCTTGAACGATCATTGATTGAATTCAGGAAGCCTGAAGGTGTTTTCGATAATGAATCTTCAGTCGCCCTTAATGAAGTCACCATACAGAAAGCCGATCCCAGCATGATAACGATCACTGTTTTTGTCGACGGGGTTCACCTTAATACTTACTGGGCCGATGGTCTTATTGTCTCGACAGCCACAGGGTCAACGGCATATAACCTGAGTGTCGGCGGACCAATTTTATCGCCTGAAGATGAGAGTCTCATCATTTCTCCTATCTCACCTCATAACCTTACTATCAGGCCGATAGTTATTTCAGGCGACAGCATCCTGAGGATGGTGGTTGAAGGACGTTCATGCGAATACCTTGCCACCTGCGATTTCAGATCCCGCCGGCTCCCTTTCAGTGAAGAGATACTTATTTCCCGTGCAGAAAAAAAACTGAAGACTGTAATGCCCGAAGGCAGGGATTTCTACAGCACTCTAAGGAATAAACTCATGTGGGGAGCTGACAGGAGGAACTGATCTGAATGCTTTAAAGCAGCATTGTTAAATTAGATTACTATATTTGTATCTGCAATTTATACTAAACAAAAATGAAACGATCCCTCTTAATCGTTATATTGTTCTGTTTTGCAGTTCAGTTGTCTGACGCCCAGCTCTGGAAAATGAAACGCTGGGAAGCTCAGGCAGGTATCGGACCATCATTTTCCTTTCCGGATGTGGGAGGTTTTTCACAGGGTGATAACCTTCTCGGGCTAAGAGATATAAGTTACAGACAAACAAGGTTCAATATAGGAGGTTCAATAAGATACAGGTGGTCGCGGACCGTTAATACACGCCTGAGCCTGACTTATGCCATGCTGCATTCGACCGATGAAAGAGGTTCAAATGAGGGAAGACAGTTTGAATCACTGACACATCTTTTCGAGCCATCAATGATCCTGGAATATTATTTCATCAAGAATAAATACGAAAGCAGTTACTTGTTCCTGAGAGGAAAAAGCCTGTGGTCGCTTCTGGGTTCACTCGATATGTACGCTTTTGCAGGAGTCGGAGGGGCTCTTTATTCCGTTAATGCTAATGACTATCTCACTTCAAAGAACCAGAAAAGCAGCGGTTTTACCGGTGTCATTCCTGCCGGAATAGGCGCAACACTTATTTATACTCCCAACATTAACTTTGGAATTGAACTGGGCGGACGCTATACCCTGACCGATTATCTTGATGGTTACCATTCTGAACAATTTTCCAAAGCCAACGACGTTTATTATCTGTTGAACTTTACGGTAACTTACAAGCTGAAAACGAGTCCTAAAGGACTGCCCTCTTTCAGATAACAATAAGCTGGACCAGTTGGATGAGAAGAATTAGCGGCTTTTTACTGTTATTATTTGTCTCTTTGTCAGCGTTCGGCCAGAGGAATGCCGATTATGGCATTTTTGGCGGGGTATCGTCATATCTGGGGGATATCAATGAAAACAGGCTTTTCTATTCACCTCTGCCGGCCGCCGGACTTTATTACAGGTACAATTTCAACCCGCGCCAGGCAGTAAGGACAAACATCTACATCGGAGGCATCAGGGGCAATGACCTCGATTTCAGCAATAATTTCCAGCAAACACGCGGAGCATATTTTTCAGGAACAGTTGGGGAATGGGCGGCACAATTTGAATTTAATTTTCTTCAATACTCGACACAGGGCAAAAGGTGGAATTATACTCCTTACCTTGCAGCGGGTGCAGGTGTTGCCTTTATTTCTTCAGGCTCGCTGACCTATGTTCCGGTTATCCCTTTTTCAATGGGTTTTAAAATAAATATTCATAAAAATCTGGGACTTGAAGCGGAATATGGTTTTCGTAAAACTTTTTATGATAACTTTGACGGCTTGAATGATAAAATTGATCCGGATCATAAAGCATGGTTACACAACAACGACTGGTATTCATTTGCAGGTATTTCACTTACATGGAAGATCTTCAACAAACTGTCAGGATGCCCTGCTTTTAATGATGTGGATGAATCAAGAAGACGCTGAATTATGTCCCTTTTAGAAAAGATCAAGACCGACCGCCTTCCGTCACATATTGCCATTATTATGGATGGAAACGGAAGATGGGCCAGGCAGAGGGGAATGGACAGGATCTTTGGTCATCAGCAGGGAGTGAACGCTTTAAGGGAGATCATAGAGGCTGCGGCTGAACTCAGTATAAAATACCTTACAGTTTACGCTTTTTCAACTGAAAACTGGGGAAGACCCGATGAAGAGGTTTCTGCCCTGATGGGAATAATGGTTCAGTCGCTGAACAAGGAAACCGGCACCCTAATGAAAAATAATATCAGGCTGAAGGCCATCGGCGATACAGACCGCCTTGCAGAAGATGTCCGCAGCAGACTGATGGAAACAATAAACCTTACTGCCGGTGCTACAGGTCTGAACCTGATTGTGGCAATGAGCTACAGCTCAAGGTGGGAAATTACGGAAGCCGCAAAAAAGCTTGCCTCCGATATTGTTGAGGGGAAAACCGTTCCGGATAATATTACGGATCATGATTTTGAAAAATATCTTACCACAAGGGGAATCCCCGACCCTGACCTGATGATAAGGACAAGCGGAGAACTGAGAATCAGTAATTTCCTTCTGTGGCAGATCGCATATGCCGAATTGTATTTTACTGAAAAACTTTGGCCCGATTTTAGTAAGGAAGAATTTTACAAAGCAATAATTGACTTCCAGAAGAGAGAAAGAAGATTTGGAAAGACCAGTGAACAGCTATTGGAAAAATGATGATAAGATGGTGAGAAAAAAATTGAAAAGGATTTTTCTGGCAGTGTTTCTTATTCTGACGAACTTAGCCCTGTTTTCTCAGGAAGAGGAGAAAATTATCGATTATTCAAATTCATTCGATTATAAAATAGGTGGTGTCTCAGTCTCGGGAGTCAGGTTTCTTGATCCAAATGCCCTGATAGGAATATCGGGGCTCAGGGTAGGCCAGGAAGTATCGGTGCCTGGCGATGCAATAACAACAGCGGTGAAAAAACTCTGGCAGCAGGGTCTCTTTTCAGATGTAAGAATCAGTGTTGTAAAAACTGTGGCCGATACAGTATATCTCGATATTGCCCTGCAGGAACGCCCGAGGATCTCATCAGTGAAATACAACGGGCTTAAGAATTCGGAAGCACAGGACCTTGTTGAAAAAATAAATATGCCTGTCGGTTCACAGCTTACTTCATACCAGCTTGCTCATGCCCGCAAGGTTATCACTGAACATTTTGTTGAAAAAGGATTCCTTAATACAACTGTTGACTTTATTCAGAAAGATGATCCCGCCCAGCCTAACAATATAATTCTGACAGTTAATGTCGATAAGAAAGAGAAGGTCAAGATCGGTGAAATAACTTTCCAGGGAAATGAAAATTTCACTGATAAGCAGCTTCGGCGGAAATTCAAGAACACCAAACAGAAAAATTTGAACTTTTTCAAACCGTCCAAATTTATCACCGAAAAATATGACGAGGATAAGGAAAAGCTTAAAACTTTCTATAATGATAACGGATTCAAGGATTTTAAAATTCTTGGCGATTCGGTTTACCCTATATCGGAAGACCGGGTAGGACTTAAACTCAAGGTGGAAGAGGGTACACAATATTTTCTCAGGAATATCACATGGGTTGGCAACAGCGTTTACAGGAAGGAAGACCTTGACAGGTGGCTTAACATAAAAAAAGGATCTGTTTACGATCAGTCTCACCTCGAAGACAGGCTTAACGGAGCTTCAGGAGCCCAGGATGCTGTTAGCAGTGCCTATCAGGATAACGGCTACCTTTTCTCGAGACTGACTCCCGTTGAGGCCAAGATAGAAAATGACTCAGTCGACCTGGAGATAAGAATTTATGAGGGCGACCAGGCATATCTGAATAACATAATAATCTCGGGTAACACAAGAACAAATGAACATATAGCTAGGCGTGAACTTTACACCCTGCCAGGGGATCTTTTCAGTAAGGATAAAATAATAAGGTCGATACGTCAGCTGGGTGTTATCGGTCATTTCGATCCGGAAAAGATAAATCCAAACGTGGTTCCTGATCCTGCAAACGGAACGGTTGACCTTCTTTACAAGCTTGAGGAAAGGGCAAACGACCAGTTTGAAATTTCCGGAGGCTGGGGTGCCGGGATGCTCGTTGGAACCATAGGCGTGAGGTTCAACAACTTCGCCATGAGGAACTTCTTCAAGCTTAATGAATGGAGACCCTATCCTTCAGGCGACGGTCAATCGCTGAGCATAAGGGCGCA
>JAAYUS010000048.1 GCA_012517605.1 Bacteroidales bacterium | reverse complement strand
TCCCTGACGATGCCCACCGCCCCGGATTAAAAGACGGTGAAAACTCCCCTGTGAGGAAGGTGGTTGTTAAAGTGAAAGTGGAATAGTTTACCCACCATCCCCCCTAACCTTGGTTTTGCCACCCATCACCCCTAAAGGGGGGCTAAGAAGCTTGTTTGCAATATCTTAACCCCCCTTCAGGGGGGCAGGGGGGTAGACCAAATAAAGATTGCACGAGGGTAAGCCAAATCAGGCGGTAAACCAAATCAGGCGGGCACGAGGGTAAACCAAATCACGACGACAGATCAAATAAGGATTGCACGAGGGTAAGCCAAATCAGGCGGTCACTGGGTGAAAAAAAAGGTAGTCCTTAGCAATTAAAAACAGATTTTGTATCAGCCCCAGTTGCAAGCTCAAAAATCCGAAATCCCGCAAGCCTGACGCCGCACGCCGCACGCCGGATGCCTGACGCCGCACGCCGCACGCCGCACGCCGCACGCCGCACGCCGCTATACAATCGCCTTGTACTTCTTCAGTATCGCGGTTGTACTCATCCTGAAATCGATATACTGGGTCCTGTGATACGGAAGATTATCCTGCAGACTGCTTTTTGACAACTTGCCCCTGAATTGATTAAGGTTCTCATAACCCTTTTCATCCATCCATTTCTCAATCTCTTTCAGTATAGATCCCATGACGCTTATCTGGTTAAGGTAAAGTGTGCTTACCACCTGCACAGCATCGGCTCCTGCAAGTATCATCTTGATGACATCATATCCGTTGAATATTCCTGTGCTTGCACATACTGATGCTTTTACGTTATTGTGGAGAAGTCCCGCAAACCTGAGGGGCAGCCTGTTGTCCTCGGAATTGCTGAGACTGTATGGATATAGGATCTGTTCGCTGTTAATGTCAATATCGGGCTGGAAGAGCCTGTTGAAAAGCACAAATGCATCAGCTCCCGATTTGTCGAGATCATAAATAAGTCCCAGCGGATTTGTATAATAAGGACTCAGCTTAACCGAAACAGGTATCCTGACAGCCGCCTTTACTTTTTTAAGAGTGTTTATATGTCTTTTTTCAGCATCTCCCGGGTTTAACTCGCTTTTCTCGGGCAATGCATAGAAATTTAGTTCAATTCCGTCAACGCCTGTCTTTTCAATTTCCTTTGCATATTCGACCCACGACTCATCAAGTACCGCATTAAGACTGCCAATAACAGGTATCGAAACCGATTCCTTTGCTTTTTTAAGGTTTGCAAGATGCTGGGCAGGGTAGGAGTCATTTTTAAGGTTTCCCGGGAAAAGAGTCACCATCTCCGCATTCCTTTCTTCATATTCTGTCAGACGTTCGTGAAGTTCGAGGTTTTCGAGGTTGATCTGCTCCTCGAAAAGCGATTTGTAAACGATTGCCGCCGCTCCTGCTTCTTCAATCTTTCTGAGGTTTTCGGGATCGGTGGAAAGATTTGATGCACCTGCTATTACCGGATTCTTAAGTTCCAGTCCCATGTAATGTGTCTTCAGATTTGCCATGATTGTTGGGTTTTGTTTGGTTGTTAAACAAAATCGGGAGGAAAAAGTTCCGGATTTAAAGGATTTTAGTAAATGAAAAAAATCCATTAAACCGCAAAGTGCGCTAAGGTTTCGCAAAGAAATCAACAGTAAGAACTTATACAAAGGGCGCTGAGAATTCACAAAGTGCGCTAAGGTTTCGCAAAGACGTAAATATTAATAACTTACACAGAGGGAGCTGAGAATTCACAGAGAAACACAGAGTGAAGAATTGTTTAATTGCAAAGTGCGCAAAGGATGCACGAAGGAGGCAAATGATAAAGTAATAATATTCATACTTTGCGACCTTTGCTAAATCTTTGCGCTCTCTGCGGTAAAAAAGAAAGCCACTTGAATATTCTATTCTTCCAATTCCATTAATCTGTAACCATATATTTTTATATTTGATAAAAACTTAAAGATATAAATGCATATCCACCACATCGCCATCTGGACCGCTGATCTCGAAATGATGAAGGATTTTTATGTGAAGTATTTCAATTGCAGGGCTGGAGAAAAATATGTAAATCCGCTCAGGAGATTCTCATCATATTTCCTTGAATTCGACAACGGAGCCAGCATCGAACTTATGAACAGATACGATGTAACTGAGTCTCGGCTTAACGACGCCATCGGTCTGGCCCATATCGCCCTCAATGCCGGAAGCCGCGAAGAAGTCGACAGAATGACATCCTTTTTCGAAAATGAAGGCATCCGCATCGCCGGCAGGCCGCGTCAAACCGGTGACGGCTGCTACGAAAGTGTCATCCTCGATCCGGAAGGCAATGTGGTTGAGTTAGTAGCGAAATGAAGTAATGTATGTCAATTAAGTGGTGCAAGTCATGCAAATCAAAATTAAAATTCAACCTGCTTGACCAGTTGACCAGTGGACCAGCAGACCAGCAGACCAGTGGACCAGCAGACCAGTGGACCAGCAGACTTTAAGTATGTAAATTTTAACCAAAAAACTACATAAACCATGGCAAACGTCGCAATGCTCGGAGCCGGATTCATCGGCGATTTTTACACATTTTCGATCCACGGACAAAGGAACCGTGACAGGGTAAAAGTAATCTATTCCCGTGATGAAAAGAGGGGAGAGGCTTTCGCAAAAAAACATGGCATCCCCCGGTGGACGACTTCAATGAAGGATGCAGTCAACGATCCTGATGTTGATGTCGTAATGATTGGCCTGCCAAACAATCTTCATCTTGAGGCAGTGAAGCTTGCTGCTTCCGCAAAAAAGGCTGTCTTCTGCACAAAACCCCTTGGCAGGAATGCTGCCGAGGCTAAAAAGATGCTCGATATGGTTGAAAAAGCCGGGGTCACCCATGGTTATATGGAAGACCTCGTTTATACTCCCAAGACCCTCAAGGCTCTGAAATCTGTTGAGACTGGTGCTGTAGGGGAGGTCATCTGGGCGCGTTCGCGCGAGACACACCCGGGTCCGCACAGCGACTGGTTCTGGACCAAAGGTATTTCAGGAGGCGGCGTTTTGCTCGACATGGGCTGCCACTGCATCGAGATATCGCGCAATTATATAGGAAAGGATATCAGGCCTGTGGAGGTGATGTGCTGGGCCGACACTCTTGTAAAACCCATTGAGGCTGAGGATAATGCCCTTGGCTGGGTGAAATACGAGAACGGCGCCATCGGCCAGTTTGAGGTGAGCTGGTCGTTCCGCGGAGGAATGGACCTCAGGGATGAGGTTATGGGAACGGAAGGAACGATCTGGGTGAATAACTTCCTCAGAACGGGCTTCGAGATGTTTACGGCAGGAGGGAAGAAGGGCTATGTGGCAGAAAAAGCCGAGACAGAAAAAGGATGGCTCTTTCCCGTAGGCGATGAGGTTGTTGAGCTGGGCTATACGGATATGCTGACAGACATGTTCAATGCATATGATTCAAAAACCCAGCCGAAGGAGACCTTCTACGACGGCTATGTAGTCAATGAGATAATGGATGCATGCTACAGGTCGGCTAAATCCCGCAGATGGGAACCTGTTAAGCTGAAAGTCTGGAGAGGAAAGGAAAAATCAGAAAAGATAAATGCCCTGAAGGACTATGACAAGGACCATCTCCTCGTTAAGGAAGAACGCATGCCGGATGGGTCGGTTAAGCTGATACTGAAGAATAAGAAGACGGGGGTTATTACGCAGAAGAGGATGTAGTTATTATTGTTTCAGGGTTTCAGGGTTTCAGGGTTTCAGCGTTTCAGTGTTTCAGTGTTTCAGTGTTTCAGTGTTTCAGTGTTCGAGACTAATATGGAACGCTGAAACTTTGAAACTTTGAAACCCTGGAACTTTGGAACCCTGGAACTTTGGAATCTATATCTTCGGTCCTTTCTTTCCCGCAATAGAAATGCCTCCTTTGATTGTAAAGAATGTTGACCTTTCCCCGTCAGGACGACCCATTGTGAGCGTACCGATGCCAAAATTAAGCCACGATTTCTCCCCGATTTTCTTCTTCAGTCCTATTGTGGGGTTGATGAATATTGTAGTCTTTTCAAACTCTTTTGGGTTTAACTGTAATCCTCCGTCTGCAGAAACATACGGCGAAAGCTGGGACCCTGGCTTGAAATAATAGCGCATGTCGAGATACAGCGGAACAAGGATACCCCCGTTATACCCGTATACTCCGACTCCCAGTCCGGTAAGAAAACTCTTGTTTATCTGATAGCCAAAAATATTACTTACTCCGATAATTCTCGACGAATAATCCACATGAGTTTTTGCAAAACCTATCCCTCCGGTTATCTCAGTCAGATTTACAAACCCGTTTTCTTTCGGCTGACTCAATCTTTCAACCTCAGCCAGCGAATCTGCAAGTATTCGTGTGTTTTTTACTTTAATTATGTCTGCCAGCTCTTTGTTTTCAGCATTTCCTGCTTCAATGGTCCTGTTCAGGCCGGCGATCTGGTTGTTCAGCGAGGCAATCACCCTTCCCAGGGAATCATTTTTTGCATCCTTGACGGCTATAGCATTATTGAGGGTTGCCTTTTCCTGTTCGGCAGCCTTGATCTGTTTATCCCTGTTCGCAACACCAGCCTGGAGCGATCTGATCCTTGCCTTCAGAGCATCATTGTCTGCAGCCAGATTGTTGTAGCTTGCAGTCAGGGTGTCATAAACTGTCTTGCTGTTTGCAAGCAGTTTAATTACCGAATCCTTCTGGTTTATAAGTTT
>JAAYUS010000248.1 GCA_012517605.1 Bacteroidales bacterium | reverse complement strand
TTGGAATTAGTGAGAGTCTGAAAAGCGGTTGGGTGAGGGTCTTTTAAATTTTATGGCAATGAACATTAATCCGAAAATTGATGATCTTATTCTGGAGCCCAAGTATAGAAATATTGTAGCTGATGAATATGGAATTTCTTTGCGAACCCTTAACCGATGGATCAAAAAGGCCGGACTTGATATTCCCAACGGATTGATTGATCCTTATCATCTTAAAATTATTTATAGAGCATTTGACATCCCGAAACACCTGAAATAAGCACTCAAAAAAAGGAGGGTGTCTACTTCTGTCAACTTCTGGCAGCTTCTGGCAATATCTGGCAACATCTGGCAACTTTTTTCTGGCTTTTTCCTGCAATTATATCAATACAATTGTTGAACTTTATTTGAATTAATGTCTGATCTGTGGTTTTAAAAAGCTTTAAATTAACGGGACTGACGTGGATTTATCTTTGAACAAAATGATCGGGGACCGGTTACAACGCATTGCCAACGTCCTTCTTCTGAATGCCAGCTTTCTTGACAATCCCGGATTGCTGAACGGCAAAATGGGCATTGCAATTTTCTTTTATCATTATTCACGATTCACAAAGAATAAGATATATGAAAATTTTGCCGGTGTTCTCGTTGATGAGATATATGAAGAAATAAACACCTCGACACCTGTAAATTTCGAAAACGGCCTTACCGGTATAGGCTGGGGAATTGAATACCTTGTTAAGAATGGTTTTGTTCAGGCTGACACTGATGAAGCGCTTTCAGAAATAGATAACTATGTTTCCAGGAGCATGATGTCATATGCAATAACCTCAGAAAACTGTAATGATCTGGCAGGTTATGGATTTTACTATCCTTCCAGGTTAGGGCTGCGATGCATCGATGAAGAAAGTTCAGTTGTTAAGGGAATTGTAAAATGCATTAAGTTTTTTACTGATTACATTGAGAGAGTAATCGTAGGAAAAGAGATAGCAGGTTTTGATTTGTATTCATTAACAGAGGATACAATCTGCTCTCTTATCTGGTTTCTTCTACAGACACAAAGATTAGGCTTCTCATCTGAACCGGCATTCAGAATATTCAGTTGTATTTCAGAGCATGTTGAACAGCTTCTAAAAAGTTCTTCTGGTCCCTTTGAGTCTAATTTGCGATTAATGGTTGAGAGCTTTGTTGCCTCCATACCAGATGATCTCCTGAAATCGTCTTACAGTTCAATATCAGTAAAGGGAAATAGTAATACCTGTAAATCTGACACAATCGTAGAAATACTTATTAAAAATACATGGCTGGAACTGATTTGCAATCCATATTCAAATGAAACAAGGTTATATCGGAGAGAAAAATCAGATTTGTTTTCACTTATCGACATCGAAGACTACTGGGAACGGCAACTTGATAAACTAAATTCAGATAATCTGGGATTGAAAGGATGGGCAGGCCTGGGATTTAGTATTTTAAAGATTATATAAACGAAAAAAATTCGGGATGCGATTTTAATGCTTATAATATTGCTTTGATTATGATTACATTAATTATCTTCAAATCAAATGCCAGGGGAATGCAATATGGTATGGGAACCTATATAAGGGAACTGACTGGCTCTTTATTATCCTATCCCGACATTAAAATATATGTTGTAACATATCATAATTCAAGGTTTAAGGAGTTCGATGTCGCGGTTCTTGCTGAAAGATACTTTGAAATCAATATACCAACACCAAAACTATCTCTTTTACATGATAGCAGGAATGAAATAAAATATGCCAGGGCGGTTGCCAATTTACTGGCCGATATTATTTCAGAAAATGAAGGAATAATTTTTCATATGAATTATATAGACGACCTGCCGATTATGAAAATTCTTAGAGAAAGATACGAATATTCGGTGATCAGTGTTGTGCATTTTTTTCAGTGGGAACAATTGTTCAATGGGAACAAGCAAAAAATGAATGGATTAAATATTGACAAACCTTCAAACAATACAGAATTCACAATATTTACGGAGAAAGAGATGCTACGACTTTCTGATCATGTTGTAACAATCAA
Source organism: Bacteroidales bacterium (assembly GCA_012517605.1). GTDB lineage: Bacteria > Bacteroidota > Bacteroidia > Bacteroidales > VadinHA17 > LD21. The sequence continues at coordinate 1,514 of JAAYUS010000248.1, read as the reverse complement.
TCCTTTCATGAAAGATTTTCTAATTAAGAAATACAATATTCCACCTGTCAAAATCAGTATGATAAGGAATGGGATCAATATTGGCAGATTCACAAAAACAGACAGTCAGGAGAAAATAAGACTAAAACATAAGTTGGGTTTTTATTCTCATGAAAAGATCATTCTTTTTTGTGGAAGAATTGATCCGGATAAAGGGATCAATTTTCTTGTTGATGCTTTTACAAAAGCCTGTAAAATAAAGGATGATCTGCGGTTGGTTCTTATCGGCCAGGGCTATATTCAGGACATATTAGATAAATGCAAACAATTTTATGGCAGAATTACATTTACCGGGTTCTTATCACCTGATAAAATTAAAGAGTTTTACCAGATAGCCGACATAGGTGTGGTCCCTTCAATTTATGAGCCATGCTCCTACTCCAGATTAGAAATGATTGCAAGCGGAATACCACTTATACTTACCAGGATAGAAGGTTTCAGCGATATGTCGGAGGGCGAACAATGCATTTTTATTAACCGCCATATAACCCATGACGGAGATATTTTATTTGACACCGATGAATTTTGTAACGCTATACTTTCTTTGTCAGGTAACGATAAACTGGCTGAAACAATCGCATCAAACGCTTACAGGGACCTGCTTAATAAAAACTCAGCTTCAGATATGGCTAAAGATATGATAAGGCTGTATAAAAATTTAATAAAAAACAAGAAACCGGATTTAGAATATGAAAAGACGGAAAGAAGATAATACGGTCGGAATCATTCAGCGTGCAGCAAGGTATTTCAGGATCCATGTAGTAAAAAGTTCTGTTAAGGAAGAGCTTAAATCACATCCTGATTACCCATCTTTTAAGAGTATCTGCGATACTCTCAATGAATGGAAAATTGAGAACTATCCTCTCAGGTACGAAGTAAATGAACTGGAGTATCTTCAAGCGCCGTATATAGTTCATTTCAGCAGAGGCGGCGGTATGATAGGATTTGTAACGGATATCGTGAAGGATCAGGTTACATATTATACATCATACAACGAAAAAAGAAAAACCGGCAGGAAGGAGTTTCTTGAGAGCACTTCCGGCGCAGTAATATTACTTAATCCGGATGAACGATCGGGCGAAAGGGATTATCAGACCAAAATAAAGAACGAACTGATAACTAAATCAATACTCCCCCTGGCTTTGACTGCTGCTTTGATTTTTATCATTTATTTGTTTTACAATAATTTTGCTTCGGGAGGGAGTATTTACAGCAAGGTTATCCTTCCCCTGGTTTTTACAAAGATTACCGGCATTATACTTTCTGTCCTGCTGATCCTCCACGAATTTGAATGTCATCTTTCGATTACGGATAAGCTCTGTCATCTGAACAAGGCAACCAACTGCAATACGGTTCTTAATGATAAAGCATCAAAAGTATTCGGGTGGTTCGGTTGGGCCGATGTCGGATTCGTATACTTTACAGGCAGTTTTCTCTTTCTTCTGCAGTCCCCTGAAGGAGAAGGACTTTCTTTG
>JAAYUS010000247.1 GCA_012517605.1 Bacteroidales bacterium | reverse complement strand
TTAATATTAGTTAAATCATGATCCGGATTCTTTATTTTGCCGTTAATTATTAACGATGTGATTATGCGGAAGATATTAAAAAATGAGGACTGGCTTGCTTTTTTTGCCGGACTGGCGATTTTGCTTGCAGCCTGGGCCGGAGTATATTGTCCTTCAGTAAAATTCGGATGGTCCGATTCATCATCATTTATGGGATTGTTTACCTCTGCCGGCAACCTTGAGGGTCTGTCGGGAACCCTGTTGCTAATTATACTTACAGGCATATTCACTTTGTTCCTGAGAAAGAAGAAGATATTTAATCTGCTGATGACATTGCTTCTGATATTCATTCTGAGCATCATAAGCCAGCTTATTTCCGGATTCAGACCTGTAAAATACTATGGCTTTGAATACGTGATATTTGCTCTCTTATTGGGCATCCTGGTCAGGAGCATTTTCGGATTGCCAAAATGGATGGAGGAGAGTCTTCACACTGAATTCTATATAAAGACCGGACTGGTAGTCCTTGGTGCAGGTATAATTTTCGGAGAAATACTATCAGCCGGATTGCTGGGTCTGATCCAGGCTGTAATTGTTGTTCTTGCTGTATGGTTTTTTGCATATTGGATCGCAAAAAAACTGAAGGTCGATGATGAGATGGCTCTAATGTTGTCAAGCGCTGTTTCGATCTGCGGTGTCTCAGCCGCCATAGCTACGGCCGGAGCAATAAAGGGTGATGGTAAAAAGTTGTCGTACGTGGTAAGTCTTGTGTTGATAGTTGCACTGCCGATGCTGATACTTCTTCCCATTGCTGCAAAATTCCTTGGATTGAATCCGGCACAGGCCGGAGCATGGATCGGAGGTACAATCGATACTTCCGGAGCAGTGGTCGCTTCAGGCACCATTCTTGGCGAAGAAGCACTGAAGTTCAGCACAATAGTGAAGTTCTCCCAGAATGTTCTGATCGGTTTTGCTGCTGTGGCAATTTCCGTATTCTGGGTTTTAAAAAACAGGAAAAACAATAAGGAAGGTAAAATGGAGAAAGTAGATTTCGGATTGATCTGGGACCGTTTTCCAAAATTCGTACTTGGTTTTCTCGCGGCATCGCTTATGTATTCATTTATAGTATCGCCGGAGAATGTAGCTGCGACAAAAGATTATCTGAAAGGAGTCCAGACTGCCTTTTTTGGTATTGCTTTCGTCGGGATTGGTCTTGAGACCGACCTTAAAGCCCTTGTAAAAACAGGCGACGGGCGTCCGGCATGGGCATTTCTCCTGGCCCAGCTGTTCAATATTTTTATAACTCTCGGTATTGCTTTTCTGCTGTTCAGGCAGGGCTGAACTTTTTCGATTCAATAGTGCTGATAATAAGATCTGAATTCAGCATTTTATTCTGATGATTCTAATCGTCTTTCAGTAAATTTGAAAGACGGTTGTCTGATTTTTTAACCACTGAAGAAGATGAAAAGAAATCTGATTATGATACCGGGGGCTTTTGTTTCTTTAAGCCTTTTATTATCTGTTTCATGCACCGGGGATTTTCTTACAAAAGAACCACCCGGGGTTATGGCTGGTTCTATAGCATCATCTCCCGAAGGAGTTGAATCCATTCTTGCCGGAACATATTCATTTCTAAGAGGAAGGAACATGTTCGGAGGAGCCTTGTGCACCGACTGGATGTATGGAAGCATCACATCTGACGACTGTTATATTGGTTCAGCCTATCCTACGTATCCTCATTTTGAAAGGTATGAAGCCACTCCTTCCCACCCTTACGTTCTTCAACGCTGGCAGGACTGTTACAACGGGATTTCCAGGGCAAATTGCACAATTGAATTTCTTGCTGAAAATCAGAAAAGTGAAAATAAAATTCCAGGGCAAAGGGCTTTGCAGATCGAAGCTGAGGCAAAATTTCTCAGGGCATGGTTCCACTTCCAGGCAAATAAGGTATTTGAGAATATTCCATATATCAAAACAGCTGCAGAACTATACCCCGTTCTGCCCGAAAAGGTCCCAAATCCCGATCCTTCATGGAATTCAATTGAGGAAGATCTTCAGTTTGCGATAGATCATCTTCCCGCGACACATCCGGCGGGTGAACCCGGAAGGGCAACCTTATATGCCGCTGAAGCTGTCAAGGCCCATGTCCATATGTATAAGAGAGAATTCAGCAAGGCCAGGCCACTTCTTGATGATATTATAAGCTGCGGCCTTTTTGAACTTGTACCAAATTTCTATGATAATTACGACATGACCCATGAAAATAACAAAGAATCAATTTTCGAGATACAGGCCGCAACAACATCAACAGGTTACTCATCTGTTATGCCGGCGGGAGCTGCATTTTTTCAGAAAGGTCCTGCAAGCTGCGGAGGCTGGGGCTTTTTCCAGCCTTCACAATGCCTTTTCGAAGCATTTCAGGTTACAGCCGATGGGCTGCCGGTACTTGATATAAGGAACAGAGAACCCCTGGCAAACGATATGGGCCTGAGAAGCTCTCAAACATTTATACCGACAGATCATCTTCTCGATCCCAGGGTCGACTGGACAATTGCGCGAAGGGGTGTTGATTTTTTAGGCTGGGGCATTAACCCCGGCGACGATTGGATACGTGAGCAGCATTATGGTGGGCCCTATATGACAAAAAAATACATGCACTTGAAGTCGGAGCAGAATCTCAATAATTATGGGTCGGGATTTTATAACGGCAAGAATTACAGGATGTACCGGCTGGCTAATATCCTTCTGTGGCGGGCTGAAATTGCGGTTGAGGAAGGTGATCCTGAACTTGCCAGGTCGCTGGTAAACAGGATACGGATCAGGGCAAAATACAGTACGCCGGTAATGGGCCTATGCACAACATATGAAAATCCCGGCATAGATCCTGTTGTTGACTGGACTAAACCTGCTGCAAACTACAAGGTGGAACCCTATCCTGAAGGACATCCGGCATTCGCTGACATAGAGGCGGCCAGGGAAGCCGTCAGAATGGAAATCCGGCTCGAATTTGCAACTGAAGGACATCGTTTTTTTGACCTCCGGAGATGGGGTACAGCTGATGAGGTACTGAATGATTTCATAGCAAGGGATCAGTCTTTCCGGTATTTTATGCAGGGATCAAAATTTGATCCGGAGAGAAATGACTACTGGCCTTTACCTCGTACAGCAGTTGAAGAACAAAAAGGGATCATTAAACAGGATTCTGCTTATCTCAAAGATCTATATTAAGGTTATAGAATTCGGAACAGTTTGATCCGAGGATCTGTTCCTTAACTTTCATGGGAAATCCGGCAATATATTTCTCAACAACTGTAATGACATCTTTGTATGATCCTGCCGCCAGACACACCGGCCAGTCACTTCCTGTCATTATTCTGTCGGTGCCGAATGCATTGAAAACAACATCAAGATAAGGCCTGAAGTCTTCCTGCTTCCATTTTTCCCAGTCGGCTTCCGTGATCATTCCCGACAGTTTGCAATATACGTTTCTGAATTCGGCTATTGCCTTTATATCTTCCTTCCATGGATCAAGGATATGACTCCTGATAAGAGGCTTTGAGATGTGGTCGATCACGAACTTCTGATCAGGGAACATTTCAACAACAACCTGTGCTACAGGCAGGTGCTTAGGGAAAAGGAGAAGGTCATAAGTGAGATTATAGTCCTTCAGGATACTGATGCCTTTCAGAAATTCATCCTGAAGCATAAAACTATCCTCAGGTTCATCATGGACAACATGCCTGACGCCGACTAATTTCCGGGATTTGCAGAATTCATCAAGTTGCCTTCTGAGATTATCTTCTGAACGAAGATCGGCCCATCCTACAACACCTTTTATGAAATCGAACTTCTCTGAAAGCTGCAGCAGCCACCGGGTCTCTTCAATGCTCTGTCTTGCCTGCACCGCGACCGATCCGTCAAAGCCTGAATTGACAAGTTCCGGCAGGAGATCAGGAGGTAGGAAATCGCGTTTCAGAAGATCCATGTGGTCACCTATCCAGCCATATTCTTCCTTGTTGTATGACCAGAAATGCTGATGCGCATCAATTCTCACTGGTTGAAATCAAGCTGAATTTTCAAATGTTTATGTGGCTCATATTCAAGCATTTCAAATGCTTTCTGCGTAAGAGACGGGTGTATTATGTCTGTCACAAGCGCATCTGGCTTCAGTTTACCCAGGTTCATGTTCTCAATTGTCTCTGCAAATTCACCGTGAGATACTCTCGAGGTCATGATGATGCCTTCCTTCCAGATAAGCTCCTTCATCACAATGGGTGAAGGTTCGGAAGATAATCCGAGAACACATACGGTACCGGCTCCCCTGATGGCCTGAATACACCCTCTCACAGGATTTACGACTCCGGGAAGTTCTTTTGCATGGCCAACAGCCTCAAATGCAACATCGACACCCTCTCCGCCAGTGATCTCTTTTATTCTGTCATTTGCATTTTCAGCTGAAGCATTTATGATATGTATGTCGTTGTAAGCCTGTTTGGCCAGATCAAGCCTTTCATCAATCAGGTCCACCATAATGACAGTATTGTCAGTTTTGGTCCTCAGAGCCTGCAGAATGCTTTGCCCGACTTTGCCCGCACCCCAGATAACAACCCTGTCGCCGGCACACACCTTTGCCCTGTTGCAGGCATGAAAGCCGATAGAAAGGACTTCAACGAGTGCTGCATGCCTGTCACTGATTTTATCTGTTACCTTGTAAAGCATCGTTTCGGGAACCTTCATGTATTCACTGAAACCGCCATCGAGATCAATGCCAACCAGTTTAAGGGTCGAACAAGCGGGATAATGATGCCTGAGGCATGCAGGACAATGACCGCACCAGATAATGGGATCGACTGCCACCCTGTCGCCTTCTTTAAATGATCGTACATCAGGCCCGGTTTCGACGATAGTGCCTGCAAATTCATGTCCCTGAATCAATGGCAGTCTGGTACGAGGATGAAATTCACCGAGAAAAACATGCTGGTCGCTTCCGCATATGCAGGCATACCCTACTTTAACAAGGACCTCGTTGCCTGAAATTTCCGGAATATCAACACTCTTCCATTCAACTTTTTTATATTCTGTCAGGACTGCGGCATTCATTTTCTTCATAATCTGAAAAATCTTATTTGTTTATTCAAAGGTAGGGATATTCATTGTCAATTAAACCTTTTCCCTTCAACTCTTTCCAGAAACTTTCCGGTATTTCACACTCAACAAGACTTACATTTTCCTTTACACGTTCCGGTCTGGATGTGTTAAGCGAAATGCTTTTCACCCCCGGAGGTGTCAATGCAAACTGAACACAGGCAGCAGATGGCGATACTTCATGCTTCCTGCAAAGGTCGAAGAAGTCCTCGCGCCAGCGGAATTTTGCTGAATCTTCAGCAGTACCTGGTTTAATGCGTACATAATCAAAGAAATCGCCGCCTGTCAGAAATCCTGCATGAAAAACTGCCGAGTTGATGATTGCGATCCCTCTGCTGTTAAGCTTGTCCATAAAATCAAGCAGTTCTTTTGGATGCCTGTATATGGTCATGCTGTTGGCAAACATCACCCAGTCAAGATCCACTTCTTCAGATATCAGTTTTATTGTCTTCCAGTTTTTGGCCCCGACGCCGACAGCCCTGGCTTTTCCTTCCGTTTTCAGGTCTGCCAGAGCCCGGTAGGCTTCAAGGATATCTGAGAGAAGCTTTTTAAATTCCGTATTGTCGCATGCCCTTGCAAGGTACTCGTCGGGGTCATGGACCGAGATCATTGCGGGAGTAAATTTTCCTCCGAGAAGTTCATTCCCCTGTTCCCGGCACTTGAGTATGCCTTCATAGCTAATGTTCTGAATGGCATCATTTTTAATGTTGATCCAGACACCTTTTTCAAATTGCGGTTCGGCATCAGACAATGGTGTCCGGAGCCAGCCCAGCTTATTACTTATAATAACTTCCTCAGGCTTTACCTTAAGGTTTTCGAGGATTCTCCCGAGGCTTTCAAGTGCAAGCCCGGCGCCATACTTCCCTGCTGAATCGAATGCAACAGGTCTCGGTACATAAGCGAGGCATTCCCTTACTATTTCGGTTTTAGTCTCATCGCTGAGGGCTGAATAAAGGTTTCCAAGGGCACTCGTGCCAAACATTATCCGGGGTATACTGATTCCGGTGTTTCCAACAGGACTGTGTTCCATAAATTATTCTGTTAAGTTGTTACAGCCTTTCTGTCACCTTTTTGAAAGGAGCAAGAAGAGTGTTCCAGGGCAGTTCTGAAAGGACCATAAGAACAAGTATTGCGGGACTGAAATAAGAAACGGCAAGTACAATCGCCATTCCGTTGTTCATATAGGCTGCTCCGATTGCAACTGCAATCCTGTTTTCTTTTTTATCCCTCCAGCAAATAAAATATCCGATGAAATGAAGTATTATAAAAACCAGATATATAACCGCTACCTGCCAGATAAGTCCTGCAGGATTCTGCATAATAATATC
>JAAYUS010000246.1 GCA_012517605.1 Bacteroidales bacterium | reverse complement strand
TTCCGGCTGATCAGTAATCATTCCCTCTACCACCAGGATATCTTTATCCTCATCTGTTTCGGGAACAAACTGTGTTATACATCCTGTAAATGAAATAGTTAACAGTAATATGATTATGTTCTTGATTGGATTCATGTCAGTTAAAAATCAAAATTGAAACTCACCGAAGGAATGGCTTCTCCAAAAACCGAAAGCTTATAGCCATTTACAGCCTTGTTTTCATTCCTGAAATAAACCGAATAGACATTTTCCCTCCCGAGAAGGTTGTAGACGGAAAATATCCAGTGTGGATTTGCGATCTTGTGTGATTTCAGGTTTCCGCTAACCTTGAATGAAAGGTCGAGTCGCATATAATCCGGAATCCGGTACTTATTGCGGTCGGAATAATGAACAAGGAGCATATCTCCCTGGTAGTAAATCGCCACCGGGTACGTTATAGGCCTGCCGGTACTGTAGGTATAATTGGAAGACAGGCTGAAACGGCGGGAGAAAAGGAAATTAAATGTTGCTACAAGGTCATTTGGTTTGTCAAAATTAGCCGGGAACCATGCTCCTCCGTTTATTATCTCATCACTGAATTTGCCTGTACTTTTCAGGAAGATCCTCGAATAAGTATATCCTATACTCCACCTGACCCTGCCCTCATCTCTTTTCAGGGAAACTTCCAGACCATAGGCTTTCCCCCTTACATTTACAATATCCATTTCAATATTGTCAGCCATTACCAGTTCTGTACCACCCTTAAAATCAAGCATATTCCTTATCCTCTTATAATACAGTTCCACGGATGTTTCTATCTTGTTGTTAAAAAGCATCTGGTAAAAGCCAACTGCAAACTGATCGCCGATCTGAGGTTTAAGATAATAATCGCTCAGTTTCCAAGTGTCGGTAGGAGAAATTGATGTGGTATTTGAAAGAAGATGAAGGTATTGCCGCGTCCTGTTATAGTTAAGTTTCAATGAACTTGAAGGGCCTGTTCTGAAATTAAGGGACGTTCTGAACTCCGGACCTGCATATGTTTTATAAAGATCATTTGCACCAAAGGTGATTGTATCTGTTATTGTTGAGCGGCTTTTTGTATAATCGGGATCATACAGGGGGAAAGAACGCGGACCTATTGCAAAGAATGAAGAGAACCGTATGCCGGCATTAAGTGAGAGATAGTCGGTTAAAACAAACTTGTCCTCAATATATGCCGCTGCCTCAAGTCCCTTTTCCTTCTGGATTATCTTCGGAACTATCAGTGAAGAATCGTTGGATGGAAGGTAATTGCCCGGCCTTACCATATAACCTGTGAGATCAATACCATAATTGACTTCGTTTCGTCCCTGATACCAGTTGAAATCTGCTTTAAGGTTTGTGCTGTTTATTTCATGCGACATCTCAAATGCTTCGGCAGGCGTGCTTTCGCTTGTCACATTATAGTTATAATTGCTGTTGTTGAGCAATATCTGGGAAAAAAATCTTCTGTTGAAGAAATGGCGCCATTTCAGGGCAAAAATCCTGTTATTGTAACTGTAGAGGGTATCCGAGTTAAGCCTGAAGGCATCGTGACTCATATAAGCCGAAAGCTCTATTTTATTGTTCTTGTCAGGATCATATGTTATCCTTCCGTTAACGTCATAGAATGTGGCGCTGCTGTTCTTCAGAAAATCGTTGTCAAGCACGTCAATGACCCAGTTGGAATATGTTGTGCGACCGGCAAGCAAATAGGTAAGGGTATCTTCGATTATCGGTCCTTCTGCCATTATATGTGCAGTGATGGGGCTGATGCCTGCATTCCCGTTGAATTCCCTTCTGTTGCCGTCCCTTGATGTTATATCGAGTACTGACGATATCCTTCCTCCGTAACGGCCAGGAATACCTCCCTTATAAAGCGTGACATCCCTGATAATATCTGAATTTACTGCCGAGAAGAATCCGAAGAAATGGGATGAGTTATAAACCGGAGCACCGTACAGAAGTATAAGATTCTGGTCGGAGGAACCGCCACGGACATTGAATCCTGCCGACCCTTCACCTACTGATTGCACTCCGGGGATCAGAAGAACACTTTTTATAATGTCCGATTCTCCCATTGATGTCGGCAGAAGCTTAAAGGTAGTGATGTCGACCTTCTCCACACCTGCCTCGTAACGCTGGAAAATAACATTTTTCTGGGCTGAGATGGTGGTTTCCTTTAGCGGGATAAGCATGCTGTTCATATCGATATTCATCTCTCCCGATCCGTAGAGGTTTATATTGACCTGTTTTTCCTTCATGCCGATAAAAGAAAACTGCAGAAGATGAACACCTCTGGGAAGTGAAAGGGAATAATATCCATACTGGTTCGAAATTGTTCCAAGTGAAAGTTTCTGTACCATGACTGTCACTCCTGCAACTGGTTCTTTTGTGTCGCGGTTTGTAATGTATCCCGAGATAGTAACATTACCTGATTTATACCTGTCGGCCGGATTGCCAATATCAACGAACAGGTTGCCTGCCAGTTTTTGCTTATCCTGGGAATCATAAAACTCAGTTGGCGCAATGAAATCCTGACCTCCGGCTTTTGTCATTCCGGCGCCTTTCACCGCAAAATCCTTGGTTATAACTACATTTCCAGAATCATCAATATAATAAAACAGTGATTTATCCCTGAACAGGTTATCAAGCAACTCAGTGAGTGACGACATCCCCGGGAAATTTCCCGGATCAAGATCCCTGACCCATTCTTCCCTGAAAAAGAATCTCAGGTTTAAGGCGCTTTCCGCTTTTGTTACAAACTGACTAAAAGACATATCCTTATAGTCCCAGTTTATCTTCATATCGTCCTGGGCCTTCATGAGACCTGAAAAAAACAAGGAAATGATCAGAATGAGTATCTTGAATTTCATCTATACATGCTATTGACGTACTTTATCATAATATTCTACAACAGGTTTAAAACTCTCAGGGATCTTTTTCGATAATCTGATCTTGTTGCTTCTCATAAACTGGCGGACTTCTGCTTTATGATCCTTTATGAGTCCCATAAATTCCCTTTTGTTGCTGATCCTGTAAACAGACCCCTCCTTCTCAAAGAACACCCTTATTACCTGATTGAACAAATCGTATTTGTTTTCAACTGCCAGAAGCAGTATCTCTTTCATATACTTTGCATAAAGCGCTGACTTTCCTTCATACAGAATATTGACAAATCCTTTCATAGAACCTGTCGTATCTGAGTCGATCCTCTTAAAGTTGTATAACCGGCCATTGTAATTCAGGCTGAACCTGTCGATCATTTCCTTATTCATCTGAATCATGATGCCATGATCATTAATTGAGATCAGTTCATCATTATAAATGTCGTATTTCAGCCTGAGATTTTTGTATTCCCTATTATCTATCATCACATTTCCTGTTATGAAGTCAGTTGTAAAAAGAAACTGATCTCCTTTGATCTTGTAATAAGTATTTTTCCAGGCCCTCCCATTATAGAGCTTCTGAACATCTACCGTATCGTTTCCTGAACTGTCTGATTCAATTCCCTTTAATGAGATTGACGCAAACAAAAGGATAATAAATGAAATATACATTCTCCTCATGAGGTTCGTCATAAGTTATTGTGCGAAGCAGAAAAAATCAGGTCTGAATGAGAGAAACAGAAATAAACTCTGTGGTCTTATCAGGTCTTTTATTATTATAGACAATCGGAGTAAGCATTATATTCCTTTAAAAAACTTTTCCATGATCCTCATGAAGAAATTCGGACCTTGTTTAAAACATCAGATTGATAATCGGCTGCAATCGGATCGTAAATCGTCTTGTTGTCAATGATCTTAACACCATTCAGGATCACGGTTGCTCGTCACCGGCTTTTCTGTCTTCGAGTATCCTAATATATTTCAAAGCAGGTCTGATGCCATAATCTTCGTATGATTTCTGAGCCCATCCCAGGGCATCATCGAGCGATCCGTTTATTTCATTTATTATCGCCATATTGTAACAGGCCCTTCCGGCAATTTTCATTTTTGGATTGCTGATCTCCTTTTCCCACAGGGAGCCAGCCTCATCCCATTTGCCGGTCTGTGCTTTCCTTCCTGCAATCTTAAAATTATCCGTCCCTTTTACAAAATAGTCCCTTGTCACCCTCAGCCTGTAGGGAAGAAGTCTCATTGCATATGTGTGGCCTGCATTCCTGCTCACCTCGCGTATTGCATTCTTCCTTCCTGTCAGGGCTTCTACAGCAGCTACAGGATTCAGGCCGTTTGCAGTGAAAACAAGCGATTCGGCAAATGCAATTTCATCAAGAACGCCGGCAACAGCCGGAGTATATATCCTCCAGCCTGATTTTATTATTGTTTCCATTGAAACCTCCAATCCCCTCAGGGGAATTTTCCCCAATGCGGTTTCAGGATTACCGGGCGATTTACCAAAACCCACTCTTGTATCAGTATCGAATCGTTCAAGTGAAAAAAGCGCATCTGTACCAGTTTCATTACAAAGGCTGTCAACAAGCCCCTGTGAAAGCGGAGGAGGCAAGACACCAACACGTGAAGCCCTGAAATTTATGTCCTTTAATTCCTTTACTTCTGAAAATCTTTCATTGGCCCTCAGTTCCGCAGTAAGTCCGGCGATGCTCTCCCATGCCCCGTCGCGGTCGAGGTCGGCTCCCTCGAGTGTCAGTATCCTGTCGAGAGCATCCACTATGCTTGTTTCATCAGTCGGAATGCTGCGGTTGATAATGCCTACCTTCTTTATGCCGGAAGGAAGGGTTACCGGTGAAGGCCGGGTTACATTCAGATACAGCTCATTTGTTTTACATGAAATCAAAAGGGCCGCACAAAATAAACATATAAGGAGACCTCTCATTTATCAGGATTTTGGATATAAACGGGATGAAAGGCTTTTAATTATTGCCGCTGACAGGTAACAGCCTGATATTCCTTAATGCTGAAGTGGTCCTCCACGATGCTATACCGAAAGGCAGGGACAAAGCCACCTCTGGCCTGATCGAAAGAACGTTGTCACCAATTGTGAAATCAATAACAATCTCATCATCAATCCATGCTTCGATCTTTGAATGAGTAACCCTTAAACTTATTTTGTACCAGCGGTCCTTCGCGAAGGACCTGTTGATAGTTGTCTCATTCTCCGAGGCATCCAGACCGTTGATGCTGCTAAGTCCCACAACGGTGCCTCCCCATCCTCCGATTATCAGGGTACAGGGATATTCGCCTGCTGGAAAAGTCATTCCGCAGAAAAAATCATTTCCGTCAACTTTTTTTGCTTCAAGAGTTACCTCATAATCAGAAACAGGGAATTTTCCTTTCCATGTAACCCCTGTACAGCCATCTCCCATGCCGAGGATGATCTCATCATCTGACACATAAACCGGTCCCTGTGTTCCGAAATTTGTGATCTCCCAGCCGTCAAGTGTTTTGCCGTTGAAAAGATACGTACTGTCCCTCACTTGTACTGGTCCGGGCCTTTCTTTTACAGCTTCAGTCTGTTTTCCACGGCACGCCGGCAACATTGATGAAAAGATAAGCAGTATGCAAAAGGCCTGTGATCTCATTCTTAATTTTATTTCAAAATATTGGTGAGTTTGAAAACATAAGCCGGCTGGTAATCATCTGGTGAAAGCTTCGGAGGGATTATCACGGTGTTTCCGCCCGAGCTTTTCATGTCGACCGGTTTATCTGTGCCCAGCATTGAGACCTTGACATTACCTCTTGATCTCAGGTCATTAAGGAGAATATTGTTTTCAGGCCACGAAGTGCAGATAACATAAAGATCCCTGCCTTTCTGTGTGAAAAACAGGTCCTTGTTGACTGCAGGATTAATTTCCCCATTCTTTTTGCCCCTGATATAGGCTCTCGTCCCGTAAATAGCCTCACCGTTCACCTTCAGCCAGTTCCCGATTTCAATCAGGCGCTGCTGCATGATTACAGGTATTGTCCCGTCGGCTGCAGGCCCGATATCAAGCAGAAGATTTCCTCCTTTTGCAACTGTAGATACAAGGAGTTTCACAAGGTCTTTTCCGGAAGTATAACTGTCGAGGTTCTCAGCCCTGTTATAGCCGAATGAAGTTCCGATTCCCCGGCATTCTTCCCATGGCTTTTCCATTGTATCTTCAGCACCCTCCTTGTCGCCGACAAGGCCGTATTCAGTTGTGTAAAATCCGCCATGTTTGCTTCTGGTTTCGCTTCCCCACCGGTCATTGACGATTACATTCTCCCTTACGGGTGAATCGTTGTAGAGCCATGCCAGAAACTCCTCGCTTTTCCATTCCCTGCTTGTCCTGTCCCATTCGCCGTCAGTCCAGACTATATCGGGTGTATAGCGTGTCACAAGATCCTTAAGTTGCGGTATCATGTGATCATCAACATATTTTTCGAGGTTAGTTTTATACAAGGGATTATACCATTCATAAAGCGAATAATAGAATCCCATATGAAGCCCTGCACTTTTAACTGAGGCTGTCAGGTCGCCGCAGAGATCACGGTGAGGACCGACGTCGACACTGTTCCAGTTCCAGCTCTGGGCGCTGGGCCATAGTGTGAATCCCTCATGATGCTTTGATGTGAGAACAACATATTTTGCTCCTGATTCCTTAAACAGGGCGGCCCACTGATTGGGATCGAACAATTCGGCCCTGAACATGGAAGCAAAATCCTGGTATTTGAAATCCTGACCATAAACCCTGTTATGAAACTCGGTGAAATTCCTGTTTACCTTGCTTCCGGTGTTCAGAAGTTTGTTCCAGTACCACTCAGCATATTTGTCATAAACCCCGATATCCTTGCCTGTCGGGCCCCAGGAAGGAACGGAATACAGTCCCCAGTGAATGAAGATCCCGAATTTGGAATCTTCAAACCATTCTGGCACCGGTCGTTTGTCAAGTGATTTCCAGTCAGCCTTGTATTT